>JANJTH010000362.1 GCA_024711205.1 Planctomycetota bacterium
CCCGCCGGCCCGCGCGCGCTCGCCCGGGGCGTGCCCTCCCGCGCCGCTCACGCGGGCACCTCGCCGCGGCGCAGGGCCGCCGCGGCCGCGTCGAGCCGCTCGAGCCGCTCGGGGTCCACGCCGTGGGGCACCCGCCCCGCGAGCGGGTCCGCGACCGTGCGCGCGAGGAGCGCCCGGAACAGGCGCGCGCGCTCCTGCACGAACTCGGCCTTGAGCGCCTGGTAGTGCACGACGCCGCCCGTCTTCTCGATCAGGGCCTTCGTGGCCCGCTCCACCGCGGGCGCGATCAGGAGCGCGTCGACGTGCCCCGGCGCGAGCCCGCCCGTGAGGTAGGCCGACGTGACGCCGAGCCCGACCTGGAGCACCGCCTTGACCGCGCGCAGCGTGTTCCGCGCGTAGGGATGCTGCTCGAGCACCTCGACGTGCCGGCGCGTCTGGGCCTCGATCCAGGCCTGCGCGGCCGCGTCGGACGCCTCGAGGAACCGGGTGACCTCGGCGTTCGTCGCCTCGACCGACGGCGCGTCGAGCCCCGCGACCCAGCCGTCCGCGGCGCCGCGCAGCGACGCCGTGAGCTGCCGCGGCAGGTCCACCGCGTCGGCGCGCGCGCCCTCGATCAGCTCCTTGACCTTCTGCCGGTCGAGCTCGGCCCGCTGCGCCTGCCGCTCGGCCCGCGGGTCGCGCTCGGCCTTGCCCGAGACGAGCCGCCCGAGCCCGGCCGACACGAAGGAGAACGCGCCGCGCACGCCGTCGTAGACGTGGTCGATCACGGGGACCTTGAAGTACTCGAGCACGCGCTCGAACACGTAGTCGAGCTCGTAGAAGTCGAGCTTGTGGAGGAAGCGCGCGTACTCGTCGCGGCGCGCGTCGCAGGCGAGCTCGACCTCGGAGCGCACCCGGTCGAGCTCGGACAGCTCCTCGCGCAGGCGGCTCACGACCCGCTGGAGCTCGCCCCCGAGCGTGACCGTCGCGCCCCGCCGCGCCGCGGCCCGGATGGCCTGGAGGTCGCGCCCGGGCCGGAGCACGGCCCCCCGCAGCGCGGGGAGGAACGGCTGGTCCGCGCGCGGGTCGGGCTTCGTCCCCACGTAGGGGAGCGTGAGCACCGTCGCCTCGGCGCCCAGGCCCGCGATCACGCCCTCGCGGAAGTCGCGCGCGACCTCCTCGTCGGCGCCCTTGTTGAGCACGCACACGAGCGTCCGCTTGAGCTCGGCCGCCTGGCGGAGGAAGCGCACGCACAGCTCGTCGTTGTACTTCTCCGGGGTGGCCACGAAGACGACGGCGTCGGCGAGGAACAGGAGGTCCTCGGCGACCCCGTGGTTCTTGAGGCTCGTCGAGTCGATGTCGGGCGCGTCGACGAGCACGACGCCCTGCACGCCCTCGCGCTCGTGGGTCCTGAGGAAGTAGGCCGGGCGGTCGCCGGCCTCGCGGGCCGCGTCGTCGGGGCGCTCGAGCACGAGCCGGGCGTAGCGCGGCAGGAGCGCGCCGTTGCAGAGCGCGTCCAGGGCCGCCGCGTGCACGAACAGGGTCGGCGCCTTCGTGTGGCGCGCGAGCGGCGAGCTCGAGGCGACCGGCTCGCCGATCACCCAGTTGAACACGGTCGACTTGCCGACGTTCGTCCCGCCCGCCATGACGACGAAGGGCGGCGCGCCCGCGGGCCGCCGCGCCTCGAACGCCACCTTGACCTCGAGCAGCCGCCGGCAGCGGTCGAGGAGCGCCTGGTAGTCGGCGGAGGCCTCCGCCCCCGGCACGAACGCGACGCGGGCCAGGTCGTCCTCGAGCGTCTTCAGGGCGTCGGGCATGGCGGGCGTGGGCGGCTCCCTGCGCGGGCGGGCGAGGAGTCTAACCCGGCCCGCCCGCGCGTCGCGGCGCCCGCGCAGTGGCTTGCGCCGGGGCCCGGGGGCGATTCCAATCCCGCGCCGCACCGAAAGGAGGGCCGCGTGCCCAACCCGACTGCCACCTGCCAGACCTCGGTCGGCACCTTCGAGATCGAGCTGTTCACCGACAAGATGCCGATCACCGCCGGCAACTTCATCGAGCTCGCGTCGAGCGGCTTCTACGACGGGCTCCACTTCCACCGCGTGATCGACAACTTCATGCTCCAGTTCGGCTGCCCCTACAGCCGCGACCCGAAGGACCCGCGCGCGGGGACCGGCAACGGGCCGAAGGGCTGCATCCAGGACGAGCACCCGGCGAACGCGAAGCTCAGCAACGAGCCGGGCACGCTGTCGATGGCGAACACGGGGCGCCCCAACAGCGGGAGCAGCCAGTTCTTCATCAACACGGTCCACAACGACTACCTGGACTGGTTCACGCCCGGCCCCTCGAAGCACCCCGTGTTCGGCAAGGTGACGAAGGGCATGGACGTCGTGAACAAGATCGGCAAGACGAAGACGGGCCCGGGCGACCGCCCGACCCCGCCGATCCAGATGATCAAGGTCACCGTCAACCGGTGAGGGCTCGGCCGGGGGGCCGGCGGGCCCCCCGGCCGCCCCGCCGCGCGGCGCGCGGGGGGCCGCGGCGGGCATGACGTACATCGGGCAGTACGAGCTCCTGCGCGAGCTCGGGCGCGGCGCCATGGGCGTCGTGTACCGCGCGCGCGACCGGGCGGGCCGGGAGCTGGCCCTCAAGCTCCTGCTCGACGACGCCCCCGAGCGCCGGCGGCGGTTCGCCCGCGAGGCCGAGCTCCTGCGCTTCGTCGGCCGGCATCCGCACGTGGTCACGCTCCACGACTTCGGCGAGGAGGGCGGGCGCCCGTTCCTCGTCATGGAGCTCGTCGAGGGCGAGGACCTCGCGGCGGTCTTCGCGCGGGGTGACGCGCCCCGCGAGCGGCTCGTGGCCCTCCTCACGCAGGTGGCCGACGGGATCCACTTCGCCCACGAGGCCGGGGTCGTCCACCGCGACCTGAAGCCGGCCAACGTCCTCGTCACGCGGGCCGGGCAGGCGCTCGTCACGGACCTCGGGATGGCGCGGGACCTGCAGGCCGACGCGGCCTCCCTGACGCGCACGGGCGCGCTGGTCGGCACGATCGCCTACATGTCGCCCGAGCAGGCGCGCGGGGTGCCCGCCGACCGGCGGTCGGACGTGTACGCGCTCGGCGTGATGCTCTTCGAGGCGCTCACGGGCGAGGTCCCGTTCGATGGGCCGCCGTTCGCGGTGCTCGTGCAGATCGCCAGCGATCCCCCGCCCCGCCCGAGGTCGCTGCGGGCGGACGTGCCGGGCGAGCTCGAGGCGGTCTGCCTGCGCGCGCTCGCCAAGCGGCCGGAGGACCGCTACGCGACGGCCGGCGAGCTGGCCTCGGACCTGCGCCGCTGGGCGCAGGGCGAGCCGGTCGCCGTCCGCCTCGTGACGCCCGTCGAGCGCGTGGCCGCGTGGGCGCGGCGGCACCTGGTCCTCGCGGCCATGCTCGCGCTCGTCCTGCCGCTGCTCGCCCTCGGCGCGGGCGCCGCGATCGTGGCCCGCCGGCTCGGCGCGGAGGAGGCGCGGCGCGGGCGGCTCGAGCTGGCGCGCGCCGCGCGGGACCCGGCCGAGGCCAGTCGACGCTGGGCAGCGGTCGCCGAGTCGGACCCCGGCTGCGCGGAGGCGTGGCTCGAGCTGAGCGCCCTCTCCATCGCGAGCGGCGACCTCGAGGCGACGCGGGAGCACCTCGGGCGCGCCCGCGCGGCCTCGGACTTCCGGGACGCACCGGCGGTGGCCTGGCTCGAGGCGCAGCTCGCCGAGGCCGAAGGCGAGCTCGGCCTCGCCTGCGCGCGCTACCTGGACGCCTGCGGCGGGGGCCAGGCCGAGGCGGGGCCGCGCCTCGCCTGGGCGCTCGCGCGCGGCGCGGCGCGCGCGGGCGCGACCGACGCGGCCGTCGCGTTCGCGGGCGCCACCCTGCGGGAGCGCCCCGACGACGCCCCCGCCGCCGAGCTCCTCGTCCGGACCCTCCTCGAGGGCGGCCGCGCAGCGGAGCTCCAGCTCCTCTGGGAGGAGCTGCCGCGCTGGCTCGCGGGCCCCCGCCTCGGCGACCACGTGCTCGCCGCGCGCGCGGAGGCGCCCTCCGACGGCCCCGCGCTCTGGGGCCGCCTCCACGCGCGGGTCGCCGCGGTCGCCGACCCGACGCCCTGGCAGGCCTGGACGGTGAGCGCCCGCGCCGAGCTCGCCGCGCGGCTCGACGCGACGCAGCCGCTCGCGACGCGCGTCCGGGCCCTCCTGGCCCTGCCGCTCTACCC
The DNA here is from genome assembly GCA_024711205.1 of Planctomycetota bacterium. Classification (GTDB taxonomy): domain Bacteria; phylum Planctomycetota; class J058; order J058; family J058; genus JANJTH01. The sequence goes on from JANJTH010000362.1 coordinate 4,206, forward strand.
CGACGCCGGGCTCGTCGCGCGGCTCGCCGGGCCGGCCGGGGCGCCGGGCGAGCCGCCGATCGTCCAGGAGGCGGCGCGCGCGGGCCTCCTCGCGCTGGAGGCCCGCGGGGGCCTCCAGCGCTGGGCCTCGTGGCGCCGGGGCCCCGACGCCGGCCCGTGGGCCGCGGCGACGCTGCTCGAGCACGCCCGCTTCATCCGGGCGCCGGACCTGCCCACGCTCGAGCGGCTCGCGGCCCCCGGGGCCGCCTCGCCGCTCCTCCGCGCGGCGATCCCCATGGCGCTCCTCCTCGCCGTGACCGCGCCGCTGGCCGACGGGGACGAGGGCGTCGAGCCCAGGGCGGCGCGCGCGCTGCTCGAGCTGCTCGCGCGCGACGCGGACCCGTTCGTCGCGGCGCGCGCGGGTGAAGCCGCCGCCGCGCTCCTCGTGCTTCGCGAGGACGACCCGCGCACGCCGACCGCCGCGCCGCCCGGCGCGGGGGCGGTCCTCGCCTGGCACGTCGCCCACGGGCCGTTCGTCGCGCCGGGGCTCGCCGGGCGCGCGCGGGCGCGCCTCGGCGCGGCGGCCCGCGAGGACC
>JANJTH010000387.1 GCA_024711205.1 Planctomycetota bacterium
GCCGCCGTTCTTCTGAGTTCGTCGCCTGCGGTGGAGAACCGCAAGGCAAACGGACGGATCGCCGCCGCCGCCGAACGGGTCGCAGGGCGCCGTCGCGGCGGCGCCCGCCGCCGCGGCCGCCGCGGCGACCTCGGCCAGCGCGCCGGGCGGGTCGCCCTCGAAGGCGTTCAGCGCGACGACGACGGGGACGCCGAAGCGGCGCACGTTCTCGACCTGCCGGACGAGGTTCGGGAGCCCGCGGCGGACCGCCTCGCGGCGGCCCGCGGCGTCGTCGCCGGGCGCGCCGGGGCCCGCCCGGCCGTGGGCCTCGAGCGCGCGGACGGTCGCGACGACGACGGCCGCGGCGGCGCCGAGGCCGGCCTGCCGGCACACGATGTCGAAGAACTTCTCGGCCCCGAGCTCGGCCCCGAACCCGGCCTCGGTCACGACCCAGTCCGCGAGCGCGAGCCCCACGCGATCGGCGAGGACCGAGCTGCAGCCGTGCGCGACGTTCGCGAACGGCCCCGCGTGCGCGAGCACGGGCGCGCCCTCGCCCGTCTGGAGCAGGTTCGGGCGCAGGGCGTCCGCGAGGAGCGCGGCCATGGCGCCCGCCGCGCGCAGGTCCTCGAGCGTGACCTCGGGCCCGTCCCCGGCCCCGGGCGCGCCGGGCCCGCGCGCGACGACGATCCGCCCCAGGCGCGCGCGCAGGTCGGCCGCGTCGCGCGCGAGCGCGAGCACGGCCATGACCTCGGAGGCGGCCGTGATGTGCCAGGTCGCCTCGCGGGCCGGCCCGGACCCGGGGCCGAGCCCGACCGTCGCGCGGCGGAGCGCGCGGTCGCACACGTCGAGGACGCGCGGCCAGGCGACGCTGGCCGGGTCGAGCGCGGGCGGGCCGCCGCGGCGCAGGCGCTCCTCGAGCATGGCGGCGGCCAGGTTGTGGGCGGCCTCGACCGCGTGCGCGTCGCCCGTGAGGTGCAGCTCGAACCGGTCGCGCGGGACGACCTGGCTCCGGCCGCCGCCGCCGCCGCCGCCCTTGCTGCCGAACAGCGGCCCGAGCGACGGCTGGCGGAGCGCGGCGCAGGCGCGGGCGCCGCGCCGGCGGAGGCCCTGCGCGAGCCCGAGCGCGACGGTCGTCTTGCCCTCGCCCTGGCGCGTGGGCGTCAGCGCGGTCACGAGCACGAGCCGGCCCCGCGCGGGCGCCCGCGCCAGCACGGCCGCGGCGTCGAGCTTGGCGACGCCCCGGCCCCACGGCTCGAGCTCGCCCGGCAGGAGCCCGAGCCCGCGCGCGACCTCCTCGATCGACCCGGGCCCCGGCACGGGCTCGCCCGCGGCGCCCGCGGGCCCGGCGCTCAAGGCGCGGCGCCGTGCCGGCGCTGGAGGACCTCGGCGAGCTCGTTCAGGTCGGCCGCCACCTCGACGAACGCGTCGTGCTCGCGCAGGCGCGTGCGGGTGCCGTAGCGGCCCTCGATGAGCGCGCGCAGGTGGCGGCGGAAGGCGATCGTGGGCCCGACGAGCCGGTGCGTGTAGAGCACGGAGACGAGCACCGAGCCGAGCACGAACACGACCGCGAGCGCCCCCGCGTAGATCGCCGTGTCGCCGAGGCAGCGCCGCACGACCTCGCGCACGGCCTCGTGGTGCGGGGTCAGGTCGAGCACCTGCTCGTACAAGCGCGTGAGCCCCGCGTTGAGGATCCCCAGCAGGCCGAGCGCGAACAGCCCGCCCAGGAAGGTCGAGTAGGCGCCGAGCCGGACCTGGACCCCGGCGTCGAGCACGTAGTTGCGCGGGTCGCGCCGGTGCGCGCCGTCGGCCGCGCCCTCGGCCGCGCCCGCGCCCGGCCCGCTCCCCGCCCCCGACGAACTCGCCTCGGGCCCGCTCGGCTCGCTCACCCGCCCTCCCCCTGCCCCAACGGCCGCTCCAGGCTACACACGACCCGGCCGACGCTCCACGGCGCGTCGGCCGGAGGCCGCGCGGCCCCTCAGGCCGTCGGCTCCCCGTGGCGGGCGGTCCAGCCGGGCAGCCACCCCAGCGGCGCCACCTGCGGCGGGAGCGCCGGGCGGCGGCGCTCGACGAGCGCCGCCCAGTCGGCGGGGCCGCCGGCGGCGGGCGCGTCGTCGGGGAGCAGCGCGGTGAGGCGCTCGACCGCGGCGGCCGCGCGCCGCGCGTAGCCCTCCCGGGCCAGCGCGACGAGCTGCCGGGCGCGCGGGGCCTGGGCCGAGAGCGAGGCGGCGAGCGGCTCGAGCCACGGCGTCTCCTCGGCCCGGGCCAGGCGCGCCAGCGCGGCGACGGTCGACGGATGCCCCACGTCGACGAGCGCCTCGAACAGCTCGCCGTCGACGAGGAGGTCGCCCGTGGCGGTCCGGGGGCCGTCGGGCTCGGGGTCCTGCTCCAGGGTGAGCGTCGTGCGCCCGAGCGCGACCCGGGCGCCCGGGGCGACGAACGCGAGCCGCACCGCGTCCCCGTCGAGGAGGGTCCCGAAGCGGCTCCGCTCGTCGCGCACGACGAGGCGCCGGTCGAGGCGGAGGAGCGTCGCGTGCTTGCGCGAGACCGAGGGGCCGACGAGCCGCACGTCGCACTCGGGCCCGCGCCCGACCGTGAGCACGAGCCGCGGGGGCAGCTCGAGGCGCGAGGTCGGGCCCTCGCCGTCCACCAGCAGCGCCCAGCGCGGCGGGAGGCCGTCGGGCGCGACCTGGGGCGGGAGGGTCGCGCGCGCGTCGTCCCACCAGGCGAGCCACGCCTCTGCGTCGAGCCCGAGGTTCTCGTGGGTCGCCCGGAACAGCGCCTCGACGGCCGGGCCGCGCCGGCGCCGGAGGCGGGCGTCGAGCGCCTGCCCGACCTCCTCGGCGACCGCGCCCCCGAGCCCGAGCTCGCGGACGAGCGCGGCCCCCGCGCGGGCCTCGCCCTCGGTCGGGGCGCGCGGCAGGCGCTCGATCAGGGCGAGCGTCACGTGCGGGAGCCCGAGCTCCACGAGCGCGTCGAACACGGGCCAGGGCACGGGCCGCACCCGCACGGGCGGGAGCGGGGGCGCCGCGTCGCCGCCCTCGCGGGCGCGCGCGGCGCCGTCGAGCCCTGCGTCGTCGTAGACGAGCTCGAGCGCGCCGAGCTGCACGACGTCGCCCGGCCGGAGGTAGGCCGACTCGACCGCCACGCCCCCCACGCGGACCTGGCCGCGCAGCGCCCGCAGCCGCGGCCCCGCCGCGGTCAGCTCGAGGCAGGCGTGGCGCTCGCGGACGCCCTCGCCCGCGAGCACGACCTCGCAGGCGGGGTCCGCGCCGAGCTCGAAGCGCGCGCCGGGCAGGAGCGGGTGCCGCGCCCCGCCGGGACCCCGCTCGCGGAGCGCGGGGACCTCGACGTCCCGCCCGGCGAGCGCGGCGTCGAGCGCCCGCGCGGCCGCCGCGCCGTCGGGGAAGCGCCAGCGCCGGTCGCGCGCGAGCATGCGGAGGATCGCGAGCTCGAGCCCCGGGGGCACGTCGGGCGCGAGCTCGCGCGGGCGCCGCAGCTCGCCCGCGAGGACCTTCCGGCAGATCTGCATCGGGCGGTCGCCCGGGAACGGCGGCTGCCCGGTCACGAGGTGGTAGAGCGTGGCGCCGAGCGAGTAGACGTCGCCGCGCGCGTCGACGCGGTGGTCGCCCCACTGCTCGGGCGGCATGTAGTGGGGCGTGCCGAGGACCTGGCCCGCCACGGAGAGCCCGTCCTCGAGCAGGACCGCCTTCGCGAGCCCGAAGTCGAGCAGCTTGACCCGGCCGTCCGGCGTGAGGCGCACGTTCCCGGGCTTCACGTCGCGGTGGATCACGCCCCGGGCGTGCGCGGCGGCGAGGCCGAGCGCGATGTCGCGCCCGAGCCGGGCCGCCTCGAGCGGCTCGAGCCGCCCCTCGGCCTCGAGCCGCTCGGCGAGGTCCTGGCCCTCGACGAGCTCCATGACGATGTGCGGGCGGGGCCCGGCGACCTCGACGGCCCAGACGCGCACGACGCGCGGGTCGTCGACCTGCTGCGCGACGAGCCCCTCGCGCGCGAACCGGGCCCGCCAGCCCGGGTCGGCGACGTGCGACGGGTCGAGGAACTTGACGACGACGGGCTCCCCGGTCTCCTCGCGGTGCGCGCGCCACACCGTGCCCATGCCGCCGCGCCCGAGCTCGCGCTCGAGGACGCAGCCCGAGACGCGCTCGCCCGCGGCGATCGCGCCGCCCTCTTCGACGCCCGGGGCCAGCGCGCCGGCCGCGCCCGGGTCGACGAGGCCGCGCGCCACGAGGAAGCTCGCGAAGCTCATGGGCCGCTCGGCCGCCGGCCCCCCTCCGGGCGCACCGCCCGGGGCCGCGCGCGTCCGCCGCCAGGCCGCGAGCGCCGCGCTGGCCGCGGCGTCGTCGAGCAGCCCCTGCGCGACGACCCGCTCCCGCACGAGCGCCGCGTCGTGCTCGGGGCCCTGGGCGACCTGGGTCACGCCCGAGCCGGGGCCCGCGCGGACGCGCGCCCGCGCGTCCGCGGCCAGGGCGGCCTCGAGGTCGCCCAGGTAGCGCGTCGTCTCGCCCGGGTCGCTCACGCGCGCGGCCCGCTCACGGCCCCCGGCCCGGGGCGACGCGGCTCACCGCGGCGCCGGGAGGGCGTCGACGTCGCGCTGGGCGAGCGCCGCGGCGCGGGCCTGGGCCCAGGCGGGGTCGAGCCGGCCCGTGACCTCGATCGACACGACGTGTAGCTCGCTCTCGAGCGGCAGGAGCGAGACCGCGCCCGGCGCGTCCCACTCGGGCACGGGAGGCACCTCGAGCAGGTTGCGCCCGCGGAGGCGGACGCGCACCGCCCCGTCCTTGCTCCGCGCGACCTCGACCCGCTGGGGCTTGCCGACCGCGGCCGCGAGCGACGGCTCGGGGTCGGCCGCGTGGTTCGCCCCGTCGCGCTGCGGGGCCTGCCCGCTCAGCGTCGCGATCACGTGGGCCGGGAGCGGCACGTTCCAGCCCGGCTTCCGGGGCGCCGTCGGCTCGACGCGCAGCGCGCTCTGGTTGCCGTGCTTGAAGCCGAGGCCCACGAGCGTGCCGGTCCAGCGCCCGCGGTCGCCGAGGACGAGGTTCACGTTGGGCCGGTCGGCCGAGCGCGGCTCGACCTTGAGCTCGACCGCGAGCGCGCCGCCCTGGAACGTCGCGGCGTGGACGAGGCGCCCGCGCACGACGACGCCCGCGCCCTCCTGGAGCGTGACGCGCGACCCCTGCACCTGGTCGTCGAGCGTCCAGTCCTCGAGCTGCGCCCGGTCCTTCCAGTCGTAGCGGACCGTCAGGTCCTCGCCGCGCCGGGCGACCTCGACCTGCCCGCGGAGGAGCGCCGCCGGGCCGGCCGCGAGCTGCTCGGCGCGGGCGCGCAGGAACGCCTCGCGCACCTCGGCGAAGCGCGCCCGCCAGGCGGGCGCGGCGGCCAGCGCGGGGGTCGCCTCGCGCGCGGCGCGCACCACCTCGTCGGCGGCGGCCCCGGGGGCGAGGATGCGGGCCACGAGCGCCTCGGCCTCGCGCTCGACGAGCCCGGCCCGGACCCGCGCGACCTCGGCCCGGAGGCCCGGGTCGTCGGCGCCGCCGCGGGCGAGGTTCGCGTCGAGCGCGGCCGCCGCGAGGTCCGGCAGGTCGCGCGTCAGGAACCAGAGCGCGTTCGCCCGCCAGCCCTCGGGGAGCGGGAGCGCGAGCCCCAGCAGGTCGTCGGGGTGGAGGGCGCGCAGGTCGAGCGGGACCGGGTCGCGCAGGTTGTAGGGCTTCCACTGGCCCTGGAGCGTCACGGGGTCGAACGAGACGAGCCGGCCGCGCAGGGCCTCGCCCCCGCGGGTCCGCAGGCGATGCTCGTCGTCCGCCAGGCGGCGGCACGCGGCCTCGAACGCGGCCCCGGCCCGGGCGACCTCGCCCAGGTCGACGAGGGCCCGGTCGAGCTCGGCCCGGAGCGGCGCGGCGCGCGCGTCGTCGCGCGCGCGCTCCACGGCCGCGCGCGCCGCCGCGAGGTCGCCGCGGC
>JANJTH010000427.1 GCA_024711205.1 Planctomycetota bacterium
GCCGCGGCCGCGGCCCTTGCGGCGCCCCCCCCCCGCGCCGGGGTCGTCGTCGCCGAGGCCGGAGCCGTCGAGGACCTCGCGGAGCGACCGCGCGAGCTCGCTGCCGTCCGCCGGGCGCGCGGCCGGGTCCTTGGCCAGGCAGCGCGCCACGAGCCGCACGAGGCCCGCGCCGACCCCGGCGGCGCGGAGCGGCTCGAGCGGCGGCTCCTCCTCGAGGTGCTTCGCGAGCAGCCGGCGCGGCTCGGGCGCGTTGAACGGCCAGCGGTCGCAGATCAGCTCGTAGAGCGTCACGCCCAGGGCGTACACGTCCGAGCGCGGGCTCGGCTCCTCGCCCCGGCAGCGCTCGGGCGACATGTAGGCGGGCGTGCCGTAGACCGCGGTCGAGGCGCCCTGGACCCCGTCGCCGAGGCGGGCCAGCCCGAAGTCGATCACCTTGAGCGCGCCGTGGTCGCTCACGAGCAGGTTCTCGGGCTTCACGTCCCCGTGGGCGACGCCCGCCGCGTGCGCGGCGCCGAGCCCGAGCGCGGCCTCGTGGAGGAGCTCGAGCCGCGCCTCGAGGTCCAGGTCGCCCGCGCGCAGGCGCGCGCGCAGCGAGCGGCCGGGCACGCGCTCGAGCACGAGGTAGGGGATCCGCTCCTCCTCGCCTGCCGACAGGACGCGCACGACGTGCGGGTGGAGGACCGCGCCGAGCGCCCGGCCCTCGTTGAGGAAGGCCGCGACGAGCGCGGGCCGCCCCCAGGCCCGACGCGGGTCGAGGAGCTTGACCACGACGGGCAGGTCGAGCGCGCGATGATGCCCCTCGTAGGTGAGCGCCATGCCGCCGCGGGCGATCAGCCGCTCGAGCTCGCAGTCGCCGACCGCGCGGCCGATCAGGTCCTCGGGATGAGGGGGCTGCATCGCCCGCCAGGTTACGCCCCCGGACCCACGTCCAGGCGAGCCGAGCGGGCGGCCGCCGGCTACAGTCCTCGCGTGGACGCCCCGCGACCCGAGGTCCCCGCCGCCGCCCCGGCCAGCGTCGACGGTGACGGCCCCCCGCCCCGCGTGACCCCGGCCTGGCTCGCCCCGGTCGCGATGGCGGTCCCCTCGCTCGTCATGGCCGTGGTCGCCGTCACGGCCTGGGCGCGACTCCCCGCGCCGCCCCCCACGACGCCGATCGAGCTCGAGCTGCGCGACGGGCGGGTCCTGCGGACGACGCTCCTCGAGCACGACGCGGCCACGGGGATCCTGACCGTTCGCGATGGGCTCGGGCGGGAGGAGCGCCTGCGCCCGGACGCCGTCGCGTCCTGGCGCGTGCTGGAGCGCCACCCGCCGCGAGGTCGGTAGCGCGGACCGCCCGCCGCGCGGGGCGGGCGCGCGGGGCGCCGCGCTCGGGCCGCACGCCGCGTGCGCCTGCTCCGCCCCGTGCACGGGCGCCGCTTGTGTGAGGTCCACGCCGCGCTCGGGCCGTCCCCGGCCGACCTCCCACCGGTCGGTCGGTCGGGCCCCGCCCTCGCGCGTCGCTCAGTGGAGCAGGAACGCCTCGCGGAACGCGGCGCGCTCGCTCGCGGGCGCGTCGGCGCGCTCGAGCGCGCGCGCGACGGCGGTCGGGTCGCGGTCGACGAGGGCGGCGAGGGCGGCGGCCGAGGCCACGAGCCGGTCGAGCTTCTCGCGCAGGACCTCCGCGAGGACCCGCCGGAGCGGGGCCGTGAGCCCGTGGAGGAGCCGGCTCGCGAGCCGGAAGTCGACGCGGCAGGCGCAGCGGATCGCGCCCGGCGCCGCGGGGTCGGGCTCCCAGCGCACGACGATCACACCGGTGCCCTCGACGGCCGGGAGGACCGGGACCTCGAGGCGCCCGCGCGCGACGACGACGAGCAGGCCCTCGCTCGAGACGGCGCGCTCGCACAGGGCCGACGCGCCCGCGCGGTCGTCGATCCGGAACCGCCCGCCCGGCCGGTCCTCGATGTCGTAGCGCCCCGTCTCCTCGAGCGCGAGCGCGTCGAGGGCGCGCGCCGCGAGCGGGAGCCGCGCGAGGAGGAACGCGAACGTCCCGGGGCGGCAGGCGACCGACCGGGCCGGGAGCGGGCAGGCGACCGACGGGTCGCCCGTGACCGCGCCGACCTCGGCGCGGAGCGCGGCCGGGAGCTCGGCGAGCGGGACGGGGCGCGCGAGGTCCGCCCCCTCGTCGGCGCGCGCGCTCGCGGTGAGGCCCAGGAGGAGCGCGCCGACGAGGGCGCGGCGGGAGGGGATGCGGGCGCGGGGTGGAAGACGGCAGCTCACGCCCCGAGCTTAGCGCGGGGGCGCCGGGCGCCGCGCGTCGAGGCGGCCCTGGAACCAACCGCGGCGGGCCGGCGTGGAACGAGGCGGAGGGGTGGCCGCGGGGGATTCCCGATGCGCGCGGCCGTGTCTGTCTCCGGGGTCGAGTCGACCCCGGCACGGCTACCCGCGGCCATCCCTCCACGCCCACCGGGCCGGTGGCGGCAGCCCGGTCGCTGCGACGAGGGCGCCCACAACCCGAGCGGGCGCCGCCGCGCGGCGCCGTGCCGCTTGGGGGCCCGCGTCACGCCGGCGATCGTCGCGACCTGCGGGGCGGAGCCTCCCGCGGGAGGTCGATCGATGGCGCGCGAAGGGTCCACGCAGGAGCGCGCCGCGCTCCTGGCCTCGCTCCCCCAGTGCCGCGACTGGCTCCTCGTCGATGCGGTGACGGCCCGCGGCCCCGACTGGCTCGAGGCGCGCTGGACCGTGCCGGAGGACTTCCCGGCCGTGCGCCGGACCGGCGCGGACCCGCCGCGGCTCGTGCCCGGCTCGATCACGCTCGAGCACGTCGTGCAGGCGGGAGAGCTCCTCGTGGCCCAGCTCCGCGGGCCGGTCCGCCCCGACGACGGCGCGCACGTGCTCTCGAGGGTCCGGGCGGCCCGCTTCACGGGCATGGTGCGGCCGGGGGATGCCCTCTCGACGCGGGCCACGCTGACGGATCAGCTCGGGCCGGCCTACGACGTCCGGGCCGAGGTCCGCGCGCGCGGCGAGGTCGTCGCGCGGCTGCGGCTCGCCTACACGGCGAGCGCCGCGATCGCCGCGGTCACGGGCGCGACCTGAGCCCGGCGGGCGGGTAGCTGGGCTCCTGCGCCGGGGCCGCGAGGAGGTCGGTGACCGGGCCGAGGCCGTTGCGCTGGCCGAACGCGCGGGCCCACTCGCTGAGCGGGATCCAGAACCCCTCGCCGAAGGCCGTGCGGAGCGGGTCGATCACGTTCAGGTAGGCGGGGCTCCAGGGGGCGTCGACGGCCTTGCCCTCGTCGCGCCACCAGAAGTGGAGCGAGCGCACGGTCCACAGGTAGCCGAACCGGTAGACGGTCGGGTTCGGCGCCCAGGCGGCCACGCGGTCGGCCGGCACCCGGTAGCGCGGCTCGCGCGCGGCGACGACCGCCGCCGCGTCGTCGAGCGCGCGGCGCGCGCGGTCGAGGTGCGGCCGCGCGGCGGCCCGGTCGCGGCGTCGCGCGACGTACTCGTAGAGGCCGTGGACCTGCGCCGCGCGGAGCGCGGTCACGCGCGCGGCGTCCGCCAGGTCGTCGATCAGGTCCGAGGTCGAGGCGGGGGCGCGGGCGCGCTGGGCGTCCCAGGCCAGCGCGGTCGCGGCGAACCGCCGGTCCATCTCGGCGAGGAGCGGCGCGACCTCGGCCCGATAGTCGGGCAGGGGCCGGAGCTGGAGCGCGGCGCGCATGTCGACGAGCCCGAGCTTGAACGGCTGCGTGGCGGCCTGCGGGAGCCCGGGGACCCCCTGGAGCGAGGACGCCACGTCGTCCCACGTCTCCCACCCCTGGAGGTAGGCCTGGCCGTTGCGCCGCTCGACGTCGGCCGGGCGGCGACCGCCGACCTCGCCGTCGATGAGGAGCGCGCGCTGCTCGGCCGCGGTCGCGACGAGGAGGTCGGCCAGGTCGTCCGTCGCGGCGCCGAACGCCGGGCGCAGCGCGTCGACGAGGAGCGCGCGGAGCGCCGCGGCGTCGTCGGGCGCGGCCTCGTGCGGGTCCCAGGCGGCGCGGGCCGTCACGACGTCGTTGAGCCAGTAGCCCCACTCCCAGCCGCTCGAGAAGATCATCTGCCCCTGGATCGGGCTGCCCGCGCGCGCGCCGCGGCCCGTGCGTCCGGCGGCCTCGTCGGCGGCGATCAGCCGCAGGTCGCGCACGCGGCGCTCGGCGTAGACGGGGAGGAACAGGGGCACGTCGACGTCGAAGCTGACCCAGTAGGCGGTCTCGGGATGCCAGAGCACGGGCCGCGCGCCGGCCTCGAGCTGGAGGTAGCGGCGGATCTCCGAGAAGTCGCGGTTCCCGTAGGTCGGCGCCGGGTCGTCGAGCGCGTAGTGCTGGACGGTGTGCGGCATGACGCCGAGGCGCGGGTCGGCGTAGAAGGGCAGGAAGTTGAAGTTGAGCGGCCCGCCCGTGTCGGGGTCGGTGAACCCGCGCGCCTCCTGGCCGGTCGAGACGTGGATCTTCGTCCAGGCCCGCTTGCCGTGATGCCCGACGACGCGCTCGGTGAACGCGTCGAGCCAGGCGAGCATGCGCCGCGCGTCGGGCGCGGTGAACTCGCTGAACCCGAGCTCGGTCGCGACGAAGTCGAAGCCGCATGCGAGCAGGCGGTCGAGCCCGGCGTGGAGCTGGTCGAGCTCGCGCGCGGGGTCGCCGGTCTCGCGGATCAGCGTGGCCGCGTGCTGCTGCTTGAGCGCGATCGGGACGTCGACCCCGACCTCGAGCCCCCAGGCGTGCGCGCGCCGGACGAGCTCGGTCAGGCGCGCCATGCGCTCGGGGCCGTCGGCGAAGGCGCCCCACGAGTCGGCGCGCAGGAGCACCCACTCGACCTCGTTCTGGCGGTTGGCGATCGCCCACTCGCAGAACAGGTCCCACTCGGGGAGCATCGCGGCCCAGCCGGCCGCGTCCTGCGGGCCGGCCGGGCCCCAGCCCTGGAGCAGGTGCGTCAGCTCGAGCGGGTGCATGGTGTGGAGGTGGAGCCCGCGCTGCGGCCAGCGCGGGGCCTCGCGGCGGTCGAGCGGCGCCGCGGGCGGCGCCAGCGCGGCCGGGAGCGTCGGCGCGAGCGGGTGGAGGAACGCGACGCCGAGCGCCTCGAGCGCGGCGTAGGTCCCGTAGAGGAGCCCGCGGTTGGGTCCGTGCCCGTGCGCGGCCGGGGCCCCGTCGGCGGCCACGAGGTCGACGCCGGCCCGCGCGGCGGAGCGCACGACGAAGCCCTCGCCCGCGAGCGCCGCCCGCTCGGCGGCGGAGATCAAGCCGCGCGCGACCTCGGCCTCGCCGACCGCGAGCACGAGCGACCCGGGCGCGAGCGCGGGCAGCGGGTCCGTGGGCGCGAGCACCGTGAGCGGTCGCGGGTCGCTCCGGCGGAGCAGGTCGGCCACGCGGAGGGCCGCCGCCGGCGCCAGGTCGGCCCCGGGCTGGAACACGACCTCGGCGACCGAGCCGACCGCGGCCGTCGTCGCCGTCGCCGAGGCGACGGGCGCGGCCGTGCTCGCGACCGCGCGGCCCGAGCCGCCGCCGCCGCAGCCCAGGACGCATGCGAGGAGGGTGCCGACCACGGCCGCGGGCGCGACGAGCGCGGCCCGGGCGGCCCGATGAGAGGAGATCTGCATGGCGCGCGAGGAGCGAACCCCATGCCTCGTCGGTACGATCGGCATCGTGGGCGGGCGCCGGACGGGCGACTCCGCGGGCCTGGCGCCGGAGTCCAGGATCGGACGCCGGCGCAGCGCAGCGCCGGCGCTCGCTGCCCGAGGGCGTCGAGGGGATCCACCTGGTCGGAGTGCAACCGCGTCGGAGTCGGGGCCCCGCGTCGCGCGGGTGTCCAGGTCTGGACCGTCGGCACCTCGTTCGCCCGCTCGTGGGGGGACGCATTTCCGTTCTCGGACGAGGCGGCGCACGTCGGCCGCGCCGAGCGCCGGGCGCTCAGCGCCCGAGGAGCTCGAGGGACACGAGGTCCGCGTCCTCGCCCTCACCGCCGGGCGCGCCGTCCGCGCCGTACGAGGTCAGGACGGCCCGGTCACCCTCGTACGCCAGGTCGTAGAGGTTCCCCCACGGGTCCCGGGGCGGCGACGGCTCGATGTAGGGGTTCGGCCCCCAGCGCCGCGCGTCCGCGGGGCGGACCCACAGCTCCTCGAACGTGCGCGGCCGCCGGCCGACGTCGAGCCGGAACGCCATGATCCCCTGCAGGATCGCGCTCATGTCGGTCTGCACGCGCGCGCGGTCGGCGGTCACCTTGCGGTCGCCGAGGTTCACGGCCACGACGGTCGCGAGCAGCCCCAGGATCGCCACGACCGCCATGAGCTCGATGAGCGTGAAGCCACCCCGACGGCGCGCGCGCGCCGCCTCGTTCGTCCGCTGCATGGTCCGCTCCCCGCGCGCGCGGGCGCTCGGGCCCTCCAGGCGCGCGTGCGTCGAGGAGACGCGCTCGCCCGCGCGGGGGTTCGTCGCGCCCTCGACGTAGCGGCTCAAGCCGATCGGCCTGCCGCGCCGATGAGGTCCTCGGAGGGCGAGCATGGGGCGGGTCGCGCGGCTCGGGGTGGTGTGCCTCATGGGGCTCGCGGTCGGGCTGGCGCGGCTCGTCGAGGTCGAGCTCGACCCGGGCGCGCAGGCCCCGCTCGTCGTCGCGCTCCCGGCCGCAGCCGTCGCCGCCCCGGAGGAGTCGCCCGCCCCCGTCGCAGCCCCGGCCGCGGCGCAGCCTGCTGCGGCCCCGGCGCCGGCCCCGACCCAGACCCCGGCCCCGGGCCCCGTCGCGGGCGCGGCCGACGCCGAGTGGCCGGCCGGCCGGATCTACGTCGTGCAGGCGGGCGACACGCTCGGGACGATCGCCCAGAAGACGCTCGGCTCGGCGAAGCACTGGAAGCGGCTCCACGACGCGAACCGCAAGGCGATCCCCGACCCCGGTCGAATGCGGGCGGGGACCCGCCTCGTCCTACCCGAGGTGGCCCCTGCGTCAGGTCGTTGACAGGCACGCGCCGGTTTCCTGGCACGCGAAATGCGCTGGGATCCAGTCATGACCAGGGCGCCAGGTTCCCGGCAGCCCTCCTTGACCTGCTCGGGTTGTCGCCGATAGGATCCGGCGACTTTCCGGCACAGGTCGAATCCGAAAGGACTTGCCCTCCCATGGTGTCCATTCCGGCACAGTGGTCGATCGAGGAAGGGTTCCGCCAGCTCGCCTCCGCCGAGGCCCAGTCGGCACTTCCACAGCGGCGGGAGTTCCGGGACCCCCTCCTCGTTTCGTTCCAGACCGTCCCGCTTTCGCGCCTCATCGACGCGGAACTCGAGCGGGCCCACAACCCCGGTGGCGGGACGGTGGAGCTGATCTCGCGGGTGTTCCGCCGGTTCCGGAGGGCCTGAGCCCCGAGGTCGACGCGAAGTCGGCCTCTCAAAATCGAAGCGCCCTCTCCAAATCTTGATCGACGGGCGCCTGGTCGAGCCGGGTCAGGTCGACGCGTAGCGGGTCGGGTCCGCGAGGCCCGCCTCGGCGAACCCCCTGCGCCGGAGGGCGCAGGCGTCGCACCCTCCGCAGGCGCCGCCCGTCGGGTCCGGGTCGTAGCAGGAGATCGTGGCGGCGAAGTCGACGCCGAGGTCGACCCCCTCGCGGATGATCCGGGCCTTGGTCCAGTCGATCAGCGGCGCGTGGACCCGCAGCGCGTGCCCCTCGACCCCCGCCTTCGTGGCGAGGTTGGCGAGCCGCTCGAAGGCCAGGACGAACTCGGGGCGGCAGTCCGGGTAGCCGCTGTAGTCGAGCGCGTTCACGCCGAGGAACAGGTCGCGCGCGCCCAGGACCTCGGCCCAGCCGAGCGCGAACGACAGGAAGATCGTGTTGCGCGCCGGCACGTAGGTGATCGGGATCCCGCTCGCGAGCTCGGCCTCCGCGCGGCCCTTGGGCACCTCGAGGTCGTCGGTCAGCGCGGAGCCCCCGAACGCGCGCAGGTCGATCCGGAGGACGACGTGCCGCGCGGCGCCCAGCGCCTGCGCGACCCGCGCCGCCGCCTCGAGCTCGACCCGGTGGCGCTGCCCGTAGTCGAAGCTCAGGGCGTGGGCCCGGAACCCTCGCGCCCGCGCGATCGCGAGCGTGACGGCGGAGTCGAGCCCTCCGCTCACGAGCACGACCGCCGGCCGACCTTCCTCTGCTCTCTCCGAGCTCACGACTTCGCTCCTCCCGGGATCGACCGGGCTCGGAGCGAGCCCGGCGTGCGTCTTCCTCGTTCGGGCCAGCGTCGCCGGCCCGACGCGCCGCCCAGGCCCTGAGCAGGCGCCCTCGAGGCCCCCTCGGCGCCCTCGATCAGGCGGAGCCTACAAGGGAATCGAGGGGGACGCCCGCAGGGCGTCCCCCTCGATTCCCTAGCGCGAGAGCGTGGCGCGCAGGCGCGCGCGGGCGCGCTCCGGGTCGGCCTCGACCCGGGCGCCGCCCGCCCCGTCGGGCTCGACGAACGCGACGACCTCGAGCCGCCGCCCGGGGTAGCCGATCGACGGGTCGGGCGCCGGCGCGTCGGCCATGTGGAGCGCGTAGGCCACGAGCTCGCCCGCGGGCATCGTGACCCGGCCCATGACCTCCACGAGCCCGGGCACGGGCGGCTTCGCGGACGCGTCGAGCCGGACCCGGAAGTTCAGCTCGGGGTCGAACCCGCGGTAGACGAGCTCCGTGCACACGAGGCGGTCGTCGGTCGCGAAGTCGAAGTCGAAGTCGTAGGGGCGCCCGAGGCAGGCGAGCGCCCGCCGCAGGCACGCGGCGAGCGTCGGCTCGTCGAGCGCCGGGCGGAGCACGACGAGGTGGTCCTTGCCGAGCGCGTGCTCGAGCGACGAGAGCTCGACGCCGTCCGAGGTCGCCTCGAGCACGCGCGGCGGGTGCCCGTCGCGCGCGCGCCAGGCCCCGAGCGCCGCCCGGCCGGCCGGGTCGTCCCCGAGCCGGGTCCCGTCGGGCAGACGCAGGCCCGACCAGTCCTCGGGCGCGCCGAGCCACAGGAGCGCGTGCGGCCAGAAGCCGGGCAGGAACGCGTTCGAGAGGAAGTGCTCCTGCCGGACGACCACGATGTCGCCGGGGCGGAGGTGCGCCCGCGCGAAGGCCTCGAGCGCCGCGCCGCGCAGGGCGGGCGGCGGGGTCCGCACGCGCGTGTCGCCCAGGAAGGTCCCGATCGCCGCGACGGCCTCGTAGATCGGGAGCGCCGCCCCCTCCTTGAGCCGCGCGTCCCACAGCTCCTTCCAGGCCCTGGGCGCGGAGAACCGCCGGCGGGCCGCCAGCGCGCCGGCCGCGGCGTGGCGGGCGCGCGCGGCGGGCGCGGCGTCGGCGAGCGGGCCGAGGCGCGCCGCCTCGCCGCGCGCGGCGAGCCGCGCGTCGACCTCCTCGACCCAGGACCACAGCCCGCCCTCGAGCCGGAGCGCGATGAGCCCGCGGACGGCGCCGGCCGGGAGTCGGCGCGCCGCGCCGCCCGCCTCGAGCCCGACCTCGGCGCGCGCGTCGAGGACCTTGTAGAGCGGGTTGCGATGCCGCCACGACGACGCCCACACGGCGAGCACGGCCCGGCCGCCGACGATCACGTCGAGGAGCCAGCCGAGGTGCCCCTCGAGCGCGGCGCCGGCCCGCGCGCTCACGAGGAGCGCGTCGTCGGGGAACGGGAAGCCGCGCGCGTCCGAGGCCAGCGCGGGGCGCCAGCGGGCGATCGTGTTCACGAGGCGCTGGAGCGCGAACGTGGCCGCCCACTGCGCCGACCGCGCCTGCTCGGCCTCGCTCGGCGTGAGCATCCACGGCTCGCCCGTCCGCGCGGCCCGCGCCGCCGCGGCGCCCGCGAGGAGCTCGAGGCGACGGCACGCGACCCCGAGCGCGTCCTCGAGCGCGTCGACCTTGGCGAGGTCGCGGGCGAGCGCGCGCGCGACCCGCTCGCGCGCCCAGCCGGGCCACCACGGGCCGACGGCGTCCCAGGCGAACGCGTCGCCGAGCGCGGCGAGCAGCGCGTCGGCGTCGACGGGGCCCGCGTCGGGGGGGACGTCGATCCGCAGGTGGCGCAGCGGCCCCTCGACGTGCGCGCGCGCGGCGCCGCCTGCCGGGCCGAGCCGGATGGTCACCGCGAAGAAGTCGAACGCGGCGAGCCGCTGCGCGCGCGCGACCACCTCGAGCTGCGCGCGCGCGCGCGCGACCTACGAGGGCGCGCGCGGCCTGGCGTCGCCGTCGGCGCGCTCGACCTGCACCTCGAGCGGCAGGTGCCAGCCCTCGCGGACGAGCGCCGCGAGCGCCGAGGACGCCGCGGCGACGTCCGGGTCGGCGGGCGGCCGCCCCCCGGGCCCGGCGCAGCCCGCGGCCGCGAGCGCCCAGGCGCAGGCGAGGGCGGACAGCCGGCCGGTCCGGACGTCGCCGCGGCAAGGGGCGGGGCCGCCCGCAGCGCGTCGCGCCCGGCGGTCCGTCACCGGACGACCCGCAGCGACGCGCCCGTGCGGGGGTCGAAGGCCTGCAGGCGGTAGTTCAGGCTGTCGGCGACCCACAGCGCCCCGTCCGGCCCGAAGCCCAGGTCCTCGGGGCGCCGCAGCCCGCCCGGGCCGGCCCCGGCCTGGCCGAAGGCGCGCACGAACCCGCCGCTCGCGTCGAACACGGCGATCCGGTCGTTGCGCTGGTCGCTCACGAACACGAGCCCCTCGGGGCCGACGACGACGTCGTCGGGGACGCGGAGCCTCCCGGGGCCCGACGGCGGGGTGCGCCAGAGGAGCGCCTCGCCCGCGAGGTCGTAGCAGCCGACCCAGCCGGCCTTGGGGAAGCACACGTAGAGGCGCCCGCCGCGCACGTGGATCGCCTCGGGCTCCTCGGGCATCGCGCGCCGGCGGACCTCGACGAGCCCCGCGCCCTCGCGCCGGAAGGACCGCACGGCGCGGACGTCCTCCTCGGCCGTGTAGACGAGCCCGTCGTCGCCGAGCGCCACGTCCTCGAGCCCGTGGAACGGCCCGAGCGCGGTCCCCGGGCCCCCGTGGCGCGCGAGCACGCGCGGCGGCGTCGCGAGCAGGTCGAGCTCCACGAGGTCGTGGTTCCGGACGGCGAGGACGCACCCCGGCGCCGTCACGACGAGGCTCCCGCCGCTGGTCACGAGCCCGTCGGGCAGGTCGGGGTGGCGGTCGACGCGCACGATCGTCGCGCCCTCGGGGTCGAGCACGTAGAGCGCGCGCGTGTCCTCGTCGGCCACGTAGAGCCGCCCGTCCGGCCCGACCGCCAGGCCCTCGGGGTCGGGGAACCG
The DNA here is from genome assembly GCA_024711205.1 of Planctomycetota bacterium. Lineage (GTDB taxonomy): Bacteria > Planctomycetota > J058 > J058 > J058 > JANJTH01. The sequence goes on from JANJTH010000427.1 coordinate 11,210, forward strand.
GGCGCCGGGCGGGGGCGGGGGGGGCCGCAGCGAGGCGCGCACGGCGAGGGTCACCCCGCCCGCGATGCCGCCGACGAGGAGGAGACCCGCGAGGAGGAGGCCCGCACGTCGGTTCATCGAGCCCTGGTCCCCACGGCGGCGCGGTCGCTGCGCGCGGCCGCGCGCCCTCGTCGTGGGCGGGCAGCTTACGGCGGCCGCCGACCCGGGGCGACCCCTGCGGGCAGCTCGACCCCCGCGCCCCGGACCGGGCGTCGGCGGCGTCCGGACGGAGCGGGTAGTCTGCGCCCGTGGCCCGCCCCCGCGTCGCGGTCGTCCTCCCCGAGCGGCTCGACCAAGAGCGCGCGGCGCTGCGGGCGCTCGCGGCGCCAGGGGGCGCCGCGGGGCCGGAGGTCGTCGTCCTGGCCGGGCCGGCCCGCGGGGGCGAGCTGCCCCGGGCGGAGGCGGGTCGGCTCGGCGAGGCCTTCGCGCGCGTGCGCGAGGCCGGGGGGCCGCCGTGCGTCGTCGTCGAGGACCCGGCGCCGCTCGACCGGGCCCGGGCCCTCGCGCGTGAGGGTGCGGTCGACGCGCTCGTGCGGCTGGGCGAGGCGCCGGGGGCGCGACTCCGCTGGCGTGGCGGCGCGGTGGTGATCGAGGTCGCGCTGGCGCCGGCGGCCGGGGCCAGCGCGGAGCCGGGCGCGGCCCCGGCCGC
>JANJTH010000447.1 GCA_024711205.1 Planctomycetota bacterium
GCGCGCGCCGCCGCCGCGGCCACGCGGGGCGCCGAGGGCGTGCGCGACGCCGGCGACCTCGCGCGCGACACGGTGGCCGTGTACCGGGCCGCGCTCCGCGCGCCGTAGGCGGGTCCTCGGCGCGGCCCGGGCGCGTCCCGCTACCGCCCGAACAGGCGCTCGAGGAGGGCGTCGTCGACGCCGTCGACGGGGGCCGGGAGGTCGACCGCGAGGCCGACCTCGCCCGCGACGCGGGCCTGCCCGTCCTCGAGCCCGCCGTGCAGGTAGTGGTCCGTCGTCCCGCCGCCGTCGGGGTCCGCGCCCAGGTCGAGGAACACGCTCAGGCTGCGCCCCCCGTGGTAGTCGTTGGGCCCCGCGCGCGCCGGCTCCGCGCCGTAGCGGTCGCGGCCGCCGGCGTCGACGAACAGCGAGAGCCCGTTGTGCGCCGACGCGCCGACCGAGAAGCCCGGGCCCGGCTCGTGGACGTCGTCGCCGCCGTCGTCGAGGAACACGGTCGCGCACAGGTCCCAGGCCGCGCTCGCCTGCGCGCCGACCCACCCGCGGTAGCGGTCGTCGCCGCCCGCGTCGAGCAGGCTCCCGAGCGCCTGGTGCGCGGCGAACCCGAGCGAGTAGCGCGAGCCCTCGTAGCGGTCGTCGCCGTGGCCGAGGTCGAGGAGCAGCCCCCAGGCGTAGAAGTAGCCGCCGCCCTGCGCGAAGTTGCCGGCCTCGTAGCGGTCGTCGCCGCCCCGGTCGAGCAGGACGCCGACGCCGCCCGACGCGAGGTGCCGCACCCCCATGCCGACGCCCTGGCTCATGGCGTGGAACGTCCCCACCTCGCCGTACGTGCACGGGACGAGGCCCCCCGCGAAGTAGCGGTCGTCGCCGCCCTGCGCGAGCAGCGCGCCCACGGCGCCCGGGCCGCCGAAGCCCTGCGCGTGGAGCCCGGCGTCGTGCCGGTCGTTGCCGCCCAGGTCGAGGAGCAGCCCGAGGCCCTGCGCGAAGGCCGCGCCCTGCGCGTAGGCCCGCCCGCGGTAGTGGTCGTCGCCCGCGACGTCGACGAGCGCCGCCGCGCCGCACAGCGCCGTCCCCTGCGCGAAGTCGGCGCTCGAGGCGTAGACGTCGTCGCCCTCGAGGTCGACGAGGAGCGCGGCGCCGAGGAAGGCGGACCCGTGCGCGACGTCCTCGGTCGCCAGGTAGCGGTCGTCGCCGCCCAGGTCGATCAGGACCGCGGCGGGCCTTCCGGGGCCCGCCGCCCCGAGGCGGGCCCGGTACACGTCGTCGCCGCCCAGGTCGATCACGGCCGCGGCGTCGAGCCCGTAGTAGTCGTTGTCCTCGGACGACCCGAACACGATCGCCCCGACCTTGCACGCGGCCTGGTGGAGGACCTTGCCGTGCGTGTAGGGGGCCTGCGCGCCCAGGCCGGCCGCCTCGGCGGCGGCCAGGTCCGCGCGGACGGACGCGAGCCAGGCGGGGTCGGACAGGCGCGCGAGGGCGGCGAGCGCGCGCAGGAGCCCGCCGCGCTCGACGCGCGGCAGGAGGTCGACGAGCAGGCGCCGGTTGCGCTCGCGGCGCGCCAGGTCCTCGTCGTCGTGCACGTAGCGCCCCGTCGCGAACAGGCGCGCGAGGTCGGGCAGGTCGCGCTCGACCGCGGCGCGCTCCTCGGGCTCGAGCGACGACAGCGCGCCGCCCACGAGCTCGGCCGCGCGCTCGAGGCAGTCGCCCACGAACCGCGCGTGGGCCTCGAGCGCCGCCTGGGGGCCCGCCCGCGCGCGGAGGTCGGCGGGGGGCGGGAGGAGGGGCGCCCCGGAGACGACCGAGCCCACGCCCGCGTCGAGGAGCTGCCCGGAGGCCTGGATCGCGCCCAGGAGCCCCGAGGGCGAGCCGGGGACCCCCTCGCTCGCCACGAGCGCGCCCTCGAGCGCGCGCGCGAGCGCCCGCGTCGCGCCCGGGAGGCGGAGCGGGTCGCGCTTGAGGAACCGGACCGTCCGGAGCCGCCACGGGTCGTCGTTCGCCTCGTCCTGCTCGAGCCGCGCGCGGACCTCGTCGTAGACGGCGCGCAGCGGGGCGCCGTCCACGCGCGCGCGCTCGAGCAGCCGGAGCGTGAGCGCCGCGGCGGGGTCGAGCGGGGCCGCGGCCAGGTCGGGCCGGAGGGTCTCGTTGGGCGGGAGCGGCCGCCGGGTCTGGTCGGGCCGCTCGCCCAGCGTCGCCGTGACCTCGGCCTCCTGGCCCTGCAGGCGCGCCCGCAGGCTCACGAGCCGCCCCTCGTGCTCCTGCGCCAGCGCGCCCACGTCGGGCAGCGCGTCGCCCGCGCCCGGCCCGCTCGCGTCCCGCGGCGGCCCGAGCGGCTCCTCGTCGACGTAGGTCCGGAACGAGAGCGTCCGCCGCCGCACGAGCAGGCGCACCTCGGCGCCCACGGGGTAGGCCCGCACGAGCGCGCCGAACCGCCCGAGCGCCTCGCCGGGGGCGAAGCGCACGGGGCGGCCCTCGACCGCCAGGATCACGTCGCCGGGGCGCAGCCCGGCCCGCTCCGCGGCCGAGCCGGGCACGACGCCCGTGACCGTGACCGCCGCCACCGCCGGGTCCTCGCCGGGGAGCGGCCAGGGCGCCATGGCGACGCCGAGGAAGCCGGGCCGCTCGGCCGGGGCCGGGTCGTCGGCCGGGGGAGGCGCGGGCGCCGGGTCGCCCGCCGGCGCGGGCGCGGGCGGCGGCGTG
>JANJTH010000450.1 GCA_024711205.1 Planctomycetota bacterium
GGGGGCAGCCGCGAAGAAGGGGGCCGCCGCGAAGCAGGGGACCGCCGCGAAGCAGGGGACCGCCGCGAAGCAGGGGACCGCCGCCGCGAAGCAGGGGGCCGCCGCGAAGAAGGGCGGCCCGAAGGCGACCGGCCCCGGCAAGGCGGCCCGGCGCCCCGCGCCCGCGGCCGCGGCCGCGCCCGGTCCGGGTGACGCCGCGGCCGCGGGCGAGCGGGCCGCGGGCGGCGGGGTCCGGCGCAAGCGCGGCCGGCCGCCGCGGACCTGGGTCGAGGCGATCGAGCGCCTCGTCGCGCGCGCCCGCGAGCAGGGCGGCAAGGTCACGCAGGCCGAGGTCGATGAGGCCGCGCCGAAGGCGGCGCCCGGCGACCCGGACGCGGTCGAGCGCCTCGTCGAGGCGCTCGAGGAGCGCGGCGTCGACATCGACGGCGGGGGGGGCGGCGCGCTCGAGGAGATCGGCGCGCTCGAGGATCCGGACCCCGTCCAGCTCTACTTCACGGACATGCACGACATCCCGCTCCTCACGCGCGAGGAGGAGCTCGAGGTCGCGACGGCGCTGTTCGCCGCGAAGGAGGAGCTGCGCGACCTCGTGGCCGTGACGCGCCCGGGCGCGCGCGAGGCGATCGGCATGCTCGAGCGCGCCCGCGGGGGCAAGCTGTTCTTCGACCGGATCATGCCGGCCCCGGTCACGACGAAGAAGGCGCGCCTCGAGGCGCGCGCCAAGCTCGACCGCGACCTCGCGGCCCTGACCGGCCTCGTGGCCGAGCTCGACGCGCTCCGGCCCGCGCTCCACGCCGTGCGCGCCGGGGGGGGCGAGGCCGAGGCGATCGTGGCGGCGAAGGCGCGCGCCCGCGCGCTCGGGGAGCGGATCCTCGCCGTCGTGCGCGAGTACGACTACGACGTCGCGGTCGCGATCGAGGTGGCGCGCCGGCTCGAGGCCCACGCGCGGCGGCTGTTCGAGGCGCGCGTGCTCACGCGCGAGCGGCGGCGCGCCGGCGCCGTGGAGGAGGCCCGCGCGCGGGAGCAGGAGCTCGAGGCGCTCGAGCGCGAGGGCTGGGAGCGCGCGGGCGACCTCCAGCGGCGCGTGGGCAAGCGCCTGGCGCCCGCCGTGCGGGCCTACGCGGCGCGCAAGGTCGAGCTGAGCCGCGGCAACCTGCGGCTCGTCGTCTCGATCGCCAAGCGCTACCGCAACCGCGGGCTCTCGTTCCTCGACCTGATCCAGGAGGGCAACTCGGGGCTCCTGCGCGCGGTCGAGAAGTTCGACCCGCGGCGCGGCTTCAAGTTCTCGACCTACGCGACCTGGTGGATCCGCCAGGCCGTCACGCGCGCGCTCGCCGAGAAGTCGCGCATGATCCGCGTGCCGGTCTACCTGGCCGACGTCGTGCAGAAGCTGCGCCGCTTCACGCGCGAGCTCGACGAGGAGACCGGGCAGCCGCCGAACCTGACCCAGCTCTCGCGCAAGCTCGGCATCCCGGTCGAGGAGACCGAGAAGGTCCTCAACGCGGCCCGCGCGCCGATCTCGCTCGACAGCCCCTTCACCGAGGACGGCGAGGGCGACTTCGTCGAGTTCCTCGAGGACAAGTCGGCCACGAGCCCGAGCGACGGCGTCTCGCGCGCGCTCCTCGCCGAGCGCCTGCGCGCCGTGCTGCGCTCGCTGCCGGTCCGCGAGCGCGAGGTGATCATGCTCCGCTACGGGCTCGACGGCGGGCGGGTCCACACGCTCGAGGAGCTGGGCGACCGCTTCAACGTGACCCGCGAGCGGATCCGCCAGATCGAGATCCGCGCGATCCGCAAGCTGCAGCACCCCTCCCACGTCGAGGCCCTCGAGAGCTTCCTCGAGCTGCTCCACTAGCGGCCCGCGGGCGGGGCCCTGACGAGGCGCGACGCGCGCCGTCGCCGGCGAGGGGCGACGGCGCCGACCGAGCGCGCGGCGCGAGCTCGGTCGGTCGCGGCCTCCAGCGCGGCCGGCGCCCGGAGCTCAGGGCCCGGCCGGCGGGCCGCCGGCCCTCACTTCGGCTCGCGGCGCGTCAGCTCGGTGACGGACGACATCTGCGCGTTCACGACCGTCACCTTGTAGGGGAGCGCCTCGGCCTCGTCGTACCAGAGCTCGGTCGTCGTCTCGGCGTCGCCCACCTTCGCGCGCGTCTTCCGGTAGGTGCACGGGAACGTCCCCGCGGGCACCGTGACGTCGGTCTTCTTCTCCTCGAGGACCTCGGGCTGCTCGCCCGCCTCGCCCTCCTTGACGCGGGCGGGGAACTGCACGTCGTTCGCGGTGGGCGGGAAGTCGGGCATGGAGGGGAGCGCGGTCTTCATCTCGACCGTGACCTCGTCCTCGCCCACGGCCTTGACCGTGTAGGTGATCACGCTCTCGGTCGTCATGGACTGCTCGCCCACCTTCATGTCGGTCTTGCTGCGCTGCTCGAAGACCGAGCCGACGCCGAGCTTGCCCCAGGCGGTCCGCCGGTCGACCGGCTCGGCCGGCGCGGGCGCCTGCTCGGGCTCGGCGGGCTTCGGCGGGTCGACGGCGGCGACCCCGTCCGCCGGCGGCGGCACGTCCGGCGGCGGGACGTCGACCGCGACCGGCTCCGACCCGTCGCCGCGGGTCAGGAGGTAGAGCCCCGCGACGGCGCCCGGGCAGCCGACGAGCACGAGGGCGAGGACCCCGCACAGGAGGCACGTCTTGCCCCCGCCGGACTTCGCCGGCGGCGGCGCCGGCGCGGCGGGCGCCACGGCCGGGACGGCCGCCGTGTCGGCCGAGAAGGTGACGCTGACCTGGGGGCCGCCCTCGCCGCCGAGGCACACGACCGCGCCGCTCATGAGCGGGACCATGCCCTTGACGGCCTGCTCGCCCAGGAACGTGCCGTTACGGCTCCCCAGGTCGGACAGCATGACCTGACCGTCGCCCATGAGCAGGAGCTGGGCGTGGTTCGTCGACACGCGGTCGTCGGTCACGGGGTCGAAGGCGACCTGTGAGCTCGGGTCGCGCCCGAGCCGGATCACGGGGCCGTCGAGGACCTGCTCCTGCCCGGCGCGCGAGCCGCTCAGGTGGCGAATCGTGAACTTCATGGCGCTCAGGGTAACACCCGGGCCCGACGCGCCCGGAGCGCCTCGACCCCGCGCCGTCGGGCACGCGGGGTCACCCTGCCGGACGGCGCCCCGCGACGACCCGCTCGATCCCCGCGAGGTCGGGCGTCGTCGCCAGGTCGACGAGCCCCGCGGCCTCGAGGTGCGCGCGGACCTGCGCGGCGCTCCCCTGCCCGGTCTCGACCGCGAGCAGGCCGCCCGGCCGGAGCGCGCGCGCCGCGCCGCGCGCGAGCGCGGCCGTGAGCGGCAGCCCGTCGGCGTCGAACAGGGCCTCGGGCGGCTCGTGGCGCGCCACCTCGGGCGCGAGCGCCGCGGCCTCGCAGGGGAGCACGTAGGGCGGGTTCGAGAGCACGACGTCGGCCGCGCCCGCGGCCACGGGCCCGAGCAGGTCCCCGCGCACGAGGAGCAGGCGGTCCGCAAGCCCGAGGGCCACCGCGTTGCGCCGCGCGAACGCGAGCGCCGCCGCCGAGCGGTCGATCGCGACCGCGCGGACCCCGGGCGCCGCCGCGAGCAGGGCGAGCGCGACGCACCCCGAGCCCGTGCCCACGTCGACCAAGACCGGCGGGCGGCCCGGCGCGGCCGAGACGTCGCCGCGCGCCTCACCCGCCGTCCCCCCGGCGCCGTTCGCCTCGCCGCCGGGCGCCCCGGCCCCGCCCGCCTCGGCGCCGG
>JANJTH010000477.1 GCA_024711205.1 Planctomycetota bacterium
ACGCGCGCCGCGTGGGCGCGGCGGACCGCGCGCGCCGCGGGCCAGGCCGACCAGGGGAGCCGGCCGTCGCGGCGCCGCAGGGACAGCAGGTTCTCGCGCGCGGGCAGGAACTCGGGCGCGAGCTCGGCGGCGCGCCGGAACGCGCCCGCCGCCTCGGGCTCGAGCCCGAGCGCGCGCCGCGCCACGCCCAGGTTGTTCCAGGCGACGTGGCAGGACGGGTCGATCCGCAGGGCCTCGTCGTGCCAGCGGACGGCCTCCTCCCAGGCCCCTCGCCGCGCGAACACGCGGCCCAGGTTCGTGCACCCGAGCGCGCTCGACGGCCCGTCGCCGTCGACGACCCGCCGGAGCGCCCCCTCCGCCGCCTCGAGGTCGCCCTGGCGCAGGCGCACCTCGCCCATGAGCAGGAGCGCGCGCGGGTCGTCGGGGTCGAGCTCGAGCGCGCGGCCCAGGTCGTGCAGCGCGACGTCGAGATGCCCGCGCCGGAGCGCCGCGAAGCCCCGCCCGACCCACGCGCGGAGGAACCCGCGGCTGACGAGCACGACCCGGTCGAGGTCGCGCAGCGCGCGCGCGTCGTCGCCGCGGTCCCAGAAGAAGTTCGCCCGGTTGTTGAGCACCTCGACGAGCACCTCGCGGCGGCGGAGGCTCTGCAGGTAGACCCCGCGGTCGACGAGCGGGCGCGCGATCCGGTAGCGCGCCGCGTAGTCGTCGTCGCTCCGGGCGAGCCCGCGCGCGGTCGTCTCGACGTTGCGGCGCAGCCCGGGGCCGTCCCAGCGCACGAAGAAGTGCCCGGGGGCCGAGACCCCGAACACGGGGAGCCCCGCGCGGGTGCAGATCGCGAGGTAGGCCGTCGACAGGCCGACGCAGTGGCCGCGGCGCCGGCGCAGCACGGCCGGGAGCAGGAGGTCCACGAGCCGGTCGTCGCCCGTCCGGGAGTCCCGCGGCGAGGACGGGCCGAACCCGACCTGGTCGAACACGAAGCGGTTGGCGGCCTCGAGCTGCGCCTCCGGCCCGGGCGGCGCCCGGCGGAGGCGGGCCTGGAGCGCCGCGGCGAGCGCCTCGACCTCCTCGACCACGCGCTCGACCTCGAGGTCGGGCGCGTCCTCGCGCGCGATCAGGGCCAGGCCGCGCGCCAGGTCGAGCCGCCGGTCGTCGCCCTGGAGCAGCGCGTCGAGCCGGCGGTCGGGCCGGCCTGGCGGACCGTGGGGCGCCTCGAGCTCAGGCGGCGTCGTGACGGCGCGCAGCGCGAGCCGCCCGAGCCGCCGGGCGTCCTCGCCGAGGCGGAGCGCCCGCACCCCGCGCCGGAGGGTCCGCACCAGGCCCGGGCCCGCGCGGCCGGCCATCGCGGCCTCGCGCCCGCTGCCGGCTCAGCGCCCGCCGGGGGCGTCGAGCTTGGGGAGGCCCTGCTCGTCGAGCGGCAGCTCGATCGGGTCGAACAGGCCGTCGTCCTCGGGCTTCTTCCGCTTCTCGAACCGCTCGCGGTTCTGCGACCACCACAGGCGCCAGCGGTCGGGCTGGGGCGGAATGTCGGCCTCGGTGATCCAGGTCAAGGAGCGGGCGATGTACGACGCGACCACGAACTCGCGCTCGCGCGCGAGCGCGTCGATCATGGGCTCGATCGTCTTGGTGTCGCCCGCGAGGCCGAGGCCGATCGCGGCGTGGTGGCGGATCGAGATCGCGCGCGGCGAGTCCGTCTTCCCGAGCGCCGCGAGCAGGGTCTTCGTGCAGCGCTCCGTCCCGATCGCGCCGAAGATCAGCAGCGAGCGGTAGAGCACGCCGTCCTCGCCCTCGGGCCGGGCGAGCGCCCGGCGGTAGGCCACCTCGAGCGGGCCGAGCGCCGGCTCGCCGATCGCCGTGAGGGCGGCCCGGGCGGCCTCCGAGATCCGGAACGAGCCCTGGTCGTCGAGGTGGGTGATCAGCAGGGGCACCGCGTCGGCGGCCTTGAGCGCGCCCAGCGTGGCCGCGGCCTCGAGGCGGACCTCGGTGGGGCGGCTCCGGTCGCGGAACACGGCCTGGACCGCGCCGGAGGCCGACGGCTCGCCGACGACGGCCAGGACCTTGAGGGCGGCGAGCACGGTGGGCGCGTCGGGGTCCCGCAGGAGGCCCGCGACGGGCCCGGCCGCGTCCTTGCCGGCGCGCTGGAGCACGCGCATGGCGACGTCCCGCGAGGCGGGGGCGCGCAGCTCGGCGACGAGCTTGGGCAGGTCGAGCTTGCCCGCGCCGGTCACGTCGAGGGTCCGCGGGTCGACGTCGCGCGCGTCCCCCTCGACGGCGAGGACGACCTTGCCGCCCTCCCAGGCCCAGGTGATGCCGGTGCCGAGCAGCAGGTGCGCGAGCGCGTGGCGCGCCGTGACGTTGAACAGGCGGAGGTCCGACGTCGCGGCCGTGTTCGCGGCGTGGGCGCGCACGCGCGCCGACACGACGACCTCGAGCTTGGCGCGGGTCGCGAGGCGCTCGAGCCCGGCGAGCACGGGCGTCCGCTCGAGCTGGAGCGTGACCCACTCCTCGAGGGCCGTCGCGCGCACGTCGGGGACCGCGGGCGCCGTCCAGCCCGGGGCGTGGATGACGAGCGCGCCGCACCAGCGCGTCTGGACGAGCCCGTGCTTCGAGATGATCCCGAGCAGGACCTCGTCGAGGGGCTGGTCCTTGGCGCTCGCGGTGACCGTGAGCCGATCGGCCTCGACGCCCGGCGCGACCACGAGGTTCACGCCGACGGCCTGGTCGCGCAGGTGCCCGACGGCCGCGCTCAGCGGCGTGCCCGCGAAGTTCACCGAGACCTTCGTCTTCATGGGGTCTTGCTGGGCGAGCGCCGGCGCGGCGAGCAGCGTGAGGCCGCCCAGGGCGAAGGTGACGGCGAGGGAGCGGGACGGGGCGCGCATGCGTCCTCCTTGGCGGCGTGGGCCGCGACGGGCGGAGACGATAGCAGCGGCGCGCGGCAAGCGTCAACGGGACCGGGGCTTGCGGTGCGGGGACGGCGGCCCGCGCGCCCCGCTCCGCCCGCGCCGAGCGCGTCAGGTCTGGCCGGGTGGGGGCGCGCTCCGGCCCACGGCGGCCAGGGTCTCGACGGTCGTGCGGGCGGGCGCGTAGCCGAACTCCTCGCGGAAGCGCGCGTCCGTCACGATCACGGGGTAGCGGAAGTAGTCCATGAGGTGCTTGGGGACGCCGAGGCGCAGGCGCGCGAGCGCGCCCACGAGCGGGTAGGCGAGCACGTGCGGGACCGGGAGCGGGTCGCCGCCGGCCAGGCGGATCGCGTGGGACCAGCTCACGACGCCCTCGCCGGCCACGTTGAACACGCCGAACTTGCCCGCGTCCGCGGCGAGCTCGAGCGCGCGGGCCACGTCGTCCTCGTGGACGAACTGGAGCATGGGGTCGTAGCCGACGAAGTAGGGGCAGCGGCGGGCGCGCAGGAGGCGGGTGATGAAGTTGTTCAGCGTGGGGCCGACGATGTTCACGGGCCGCAGCACGACCGTCTCGACCCGCCGGTAGCGCCAGAGGAAGTTCGTCGCCGCGTGGTCGAGCTCGACCGCATCGGCCAGCTCGGGGAAGAGCTGGCTCGCGCGGAGCGGGTCGTCCTCGGTCAGGTGGAGATGGTTGTGCTGGTGCGCGCCGTAGACGTGGAACGTGCTGAGCACGACCACGCGCCGGACCTCGTAGCGGCGCGCCAGGTCGAGCAGGCGGCGCGTCCCGAGGACGTTCTGCGTGTAGCGCTGGGAGAAGCTCGAGACCTCGGCCGTGCGGACGCGGCCGAGGTGCACGAGGACGTCGGGGCGGACGCGGCGGAAGGCCTCGTCGACGCGGCGCTGCGTGTAGCGGGCCTGGAGGAAGTCGCCGGGGAAGGTCTGCCCGCGGGGCAGGGGCCGGGCGTCGATCCCCGTGAGCTGGTCGCCGCGCGCGGCGAGGCGGCGCGCGAGCAGGACCGCGAGCTGTCCCGCGGCGCCCGTGACCAGGACCTTCACGCGGGCACGCCCGGGAGGAGGCCGGGGAGCTGGAGGTCGGGGCGGCGCGCGATCACCTCGCGGGTCATGCGGGTGATCTCGGCCTTCACCTCGTCGACGAGGACCTGGACCTCGGCGTCGGGCGCGTCGGGGTCCAGGTCCCAGCGGCGCGCGGGCCCGAAGCACAGCTCGACCTGGACCGGGAGCGGGACGGCGCCGAGCGGGCCGAGGAGCGGGAAGAACGGGGTCACCGGGACGTAAGGGACGCCGAGGAGCCGGGCCAGCCAGTCGATGTTGTAGAGGCTCGGGTAGGTCTCCTCGCAGCCGACGACCGCGATCGGCACGACGGGCGTGCGCGTCTCGAGCGCGAGCCGGATGAACCCCGTCCCGAACGACTGGAGCTCGTAGCGGTGGAAGTAGGTCTTGCCGGTCCCGCGCACGCCCTCGGGGAACACGAGGATCGTCTGGTCGCGCAGGAGCAGGTCGCGGCAGTTCTCGGGGTCGCCCACGACCTGCCCGCACCGGGTGAAGAGCGTGCTGATGAACGGGAGCGAGGGGAACCACCGCTCGACCATGCCGCGCACGAACCGGGGCGGCTTCGCCTCGAGGACCATCGCGAGCGCGACGAGCAGCCCGTCGAACGGGAGCTGCCCGCTGTGGTTCGGGACGAGCATGACGCGCCCCGCGGGCGGGACGCGCTCGATCCCGTGGGTCCGCACGCGGAAGTAGCGCTCGTAGAGCCAGCGCGCCGAGCGGAGCGCCCGCTCGGCGGTCTCGGGGTGGAGGCCCCAGGGGTCGAACCCGGCCGAGTTCGTCTGCGCGACCTCGCGCAGCGCGGCCGTCACCTCGGGGGCGAGCGGGGGCGAGAACCAGTCGGCCAGCGCGCGCAGGGGCGAGGTCACGGCTAGGCCCAGGCGTGGCGCTCGAGGAGCGCCGCGCGCGCGCAGCCCTCGAGCGACTCGAAGAAGGGGCTCGCCTCGAGCCGGCGCTCCTCGTCGACGAAGCGCTCACCGACCCCGTCGGGCCCCTCGCCGCGGAGCGAGAGCGTCCAGCAGGCGCGGAGCGCGCCGGGCGCGGGCGTGGCCTCGCGGCAGCTCGGGCGCGTGCAGTCGTCCTGACCGGAGGTCGCGTCGTGGTCGAGCGGCCAGCCGCAGCCCTGGCACAGGCGCGCGCGCGGGAGCTCGTGCGGGCGCACGTAGCAGCGGAGCTCGAGGTCACCCACGAGCGCGCCCAGGAACTTCGAGAAGGCGTCGCGGAGGGGGCCGCGGACGCGCACGACGAGGTCCTCGCGGCCGCGCGCGGCCGCGCGGGCGGCGTCGATCACGGCGAGGAGCTCGGCCGTGCTGCGGGCCCGCCCGCGGAACCGGCCGGCGCGGACCTCGGCCTCGGCGCCGTCGCCGAGCGCGATCAGGCGCTCGGAGAGCCGGTCGACGAAGGCCGCCAGGTCCGGCCCCACGAGCCGGTGCGCCGGGTCCCGGGGGAAGACGGTCACGGTGGCCTCGAGGCCCATGCGCGCTCCTCACCGGCCCCAGGCGGCCGGCGCGTGCGGTTATACCGGAGCCCCTGCCGGGCGGGGCGCGCGTCGCCGCGCCCGGGGCTGGAGGGGGGGACGATGGGCGCGAGCGGCGCGGGCGGGCCGGGGTCGGCGGGGGGCGCGGCGGCGCTCGAGGCGGCGCTCGCGGCGGGCGAGGTCCGGCTCGAGGGCGCGGGGCTGACCTACCGGTTCACGCGGAGCCTGGCGGGCGGCGGGCTGCCCCCGGGCGAGGTGACGGCGGCGCTGCCGGCCGCGCGGGCTGCCGGCGCGGCCTTCGCGCGGATCGTCGCGACGGGCGAGACGGCCGGGATGACCGAGCCGGTCCTCTGGCCGCGCGTCCTCGACGACGCGGCGCTCGCGCCGCTCGAGGCCTTCGCCGCGCGCGCGCGCGGGCACGACCTCGTCCTCTCGGTCGGGATCGGCGGGAGCTACCTGGGCAACCGGGTCCTCCGCGACGCGCTGCTCGGGCCGGGCTGGAACGCGCTCCCCCGGGCGGCCCGCGGCGACCGGCCCGAGCTCCACTTCACGGGGCAGCACCTCGACCCGCTCGAGGCGCGCGCGCTGCTCCCCCTCGTGCGCGCGCGCGCCGCGGCCCAGGCGTCGGCCGTCGGCGGGGGCGGCCCGCTGCGGGTGCTCGTGCTCGCGATCAGCAAGAGCGGCACGACGACCGAGACGCTCGCGACGACGCTCGGCCTGCTCGAGGCGCTCGGCGCGACCCCGGGGGTCGAGGTCGGGCTCGCCGCGCTCACGGCCCCGGGCTCGGTCCTGTCGGCGCTCGTGGCCGAGCGTCGCGGCGAGGCGCTGCCCTTCCCCGAGGGGATCGGGGGGCGCTGGAGCGTGCTCTCGGCCTGCGGCCTGGTCACCGCCGCGCTCACGGGCGTCGACTGCCGGGCGCTCCTCGCCGGCGCGCGCGCGGCGGCGGCGGCCACCGCCGCCGCCTCGGCCGGCGGCGGCGACCCCGCGCGCGACCCGGCGCTCCTCTACGCGCTGCTCCACCACCTGCACGGCCGGCGCGGGCGGACGGGCGCCGTGTTCATGCCCTACGCCGAGCGGCTCCGCTGCGTCTCCGAGTGGTACGTGCAGCTCCTCGCCGAGTCGCTCGGCAAGGCGAACGACCGGGCCGGGCGCGCGGTCCACGCCGGGCGCACGCCGATCGTCGCCGTCGGCACCACGGACATGCACGCGCAGACGCAGCTCCACCAGGAGGGGCCGAAGGACAAGACGGTCACGACGCTCGACGTGCTCGACTGGGGCCCGGCGACGGTCGCCGACCGCGTGCCCGAGGTCCCGGTCGCGGGCGCGCTCGCGGGCCGGACGTTCGGCGCGCTGAACACGCTCGCCCGCGAGGCGAACGAGGAGGCGCTCCACGGGTCGGGCCGCCCGAGCGACGCCTGGCTGCTCGACCGCCTCGACGCGCGGACGCTCGGCGCGCTCCTCTGGACGCTCATGGCGAGCGTCGCCTACGAGGGCGAGCTGCTCGACGTGTGCGCCTACGACCAGCCCGGGGTCGAGGCCTACAAGAAGATCATGCGCGCGCGCCTGTAGGCCAGCCCGCGTCAGCCTTCGGGGCGCGGACCCCCGGGGCGTGCGGGGTCGAGCGAGCTCCGCGCGCCTCGCCCCTGGGGTGCTGGACGGTCTCCTTGCGCGGGCGGCTCGCCGCGGCCACCCTCCCTACCGTGTGCCTCTCTCGCAGCCTCGCCGTGCTCGCCGTCCTGGCCTCGACGCACCTCGGCTGCGGCGGGGGCGGGGGGGGGGCAGTTGGAGGGGCCGGTGGCGGCACGCCGCCCAGGAGCCTCGCGAGCGACCCGCCTCCGGCCCCCAAGCCGAGCCAGGGCGCCCCGAGCCCCACGCCGTCGCCCGACGCAGCGTCGCCGTCGAGCGACCCGGCGCCCTCGCCCGACGCGCCGCAGCCCGACGCGCCGCAGCCCAACGCGCCGGCCGACGATCCACCGGCCGACGATCCACCGGCCGACGATCCGCCGGCCGACGATCCGCCGGCCGACGATCCGCCGGCCGACGACCCGCCGGCCGACGACCCGCCGGCCGACGACCCGCCCACCGACCCGGCTCCCGCGGGGCCGGCAGACCCCGTGGAGCGGGTCGGGGCGAGGTCCCGGGTCCCCTACGGGCGGGCGGTCCCTCTCGTGGTCGTCCCATGGCCGCCCGTCGTCCACGCCGCTCCCGCGACGGTCGAGGTGCGGATCGTGGACCCCACCGCCTCGACGCTCGGCCAGGTCGTGCGGATCTCGGCCAGCGCCGGCGCGTTCTCGAACGGCCAGCGCACGGTCGAGCGCGCGGTCCAGGAGGGTGGCCCGGGGATTCGCCGCGATGGCGCGGGCGCGGTCACCTTCGTCGAGCAGCTCCAGGTCCCCGCCGACGCGCCGGCGAGGATCGAGCTCGAGGCGGCGCTCCTCCTCGGCGGCGGCATGAGCGTCGGGCGCGGCTTCGTCCTGGTCCGCGGCGCCCAGGTCGAGCGCAACCTACGCCTCGAGGACCTCCGCGTCCCCACGGCCTCGGACGACAGCCTGGGGGTCGAGACAGGGGATGTGAACGGCGACGGCCACCTCGACGTCGTGGTCGCGCTCAACGGCAGCGCGCTCGGACCAGGCGGGCTGAAGATCCTCCTCAACGACGGGACCGGCCACTTCACCGACACCACGGACGCGCTCGTCCCCGCGGAGCTCCGAGGCTTCCGCCGGGGGAGCTACGTCGCGCTGGGCGACATCGACGGCGACGGCGACCTCGAGATCTTCCTCTCGCTGTGGGGCGACCGGTCCGACGTGGGCGTCCAGAGCCGCCTCCTGCTCAACGAGGGCGGGCGCTTCGTCGACGTCTCGGGGCGACTCCCCCGCCATACGGTGTGGGGAGACGACGCTGCGATGGTCGACATCGACGGCGATGGAGACGTGGACATCGTGCACTCCGTCCGCTGGTTCGAGGCGGAGAGGTACCACCACGCGACGTACGTCTACCTCAATGATGGCGCCGGCTCCTTCCCGACCGAGCGCGTGCTCCCGCTGGGTGGCAGCATCGATGTCGGCGACCTGAACGGCGACGGGACGCGCGACCTCGTGATCGCGGGCGGCTCCGGCAGCCCCATCTGGTTCGTGACCCCCGAGGGCCTCGTGGCGGGCGCCGACCTCGGGATCATGGGCGCCGGGCCCGCGCTCGGGGACCTGAACGGCGACGGATTCCTCGACCTAGTCCTCCAAAACAGCAAGGGTGACCGCGCGCGGGAGCAGGAGATGCAGCCGCGCCTGTTCCTCGGTGACGGCAGGGGGAACCTGAGTCCCGTCGCCGGGTTCCCCTTCGTCGCCAACCCCGCGGTGGGCCGCGCGACGCTCCTACTCGACGTGGACGGCGACGGCCACCTCGACGTGTTCGTCGCCTACTACGACACGCTCAACTCGACTCGGAGCGTGCAAAACCGGCTGTTCCTGAGCGACGGCGCGGGGCGCTTCGCGGACGTCACGACCCAGGCCCTTCCCGCGCGGTCCGACCGCACGGGCGGGGCGGCGCTCGGCGACTTCGACGGCGACGGGACCCTCGACATCTACGTCGCGAACCGCCATCAGCAGCAGGACTACGTCCTCATGAACCGCGCCGCGCACGACTAGGCACCCGCGAGGTCCGGGCCCGGACCTCCTGCGAAGCGGGGCTCACCCGGGCGCACGTGACCGCGTCGAGGCAGGCCTGGGTCCGCTTGGCCCGGCGCGTCGGCCGGGGCTATCCTCGACCGGGCGAGGCGCCGCTCCCCGCGGGCCGGGCGCCCCCCGAGGTGCGATGGAGGCCCCGCCCGTCCTGAGCCTGGCGATCGAGGAGGGCGACCTGCGGCGCACGGTGTCGCTCCCCGGCCCGCGGGTGTGGTGCGACGTGGGCGCGGGCGGCGCGCTCTCCGTGCGCACGAGCCCGCCCGGGCGGGGCGCGCCGGCGAGCGCCTTCGTGCTCCAGGTGGACGCGCGCGGCGTCTCGCTCGCGTCGGCGGGGCCGGCGCTGCGGAGCGGCGGGCGGCCGTGCGAGGCGCCCCGCCCGCTCGCGCCCGGCGAGGTCCTCGAGCTGGGGACGACCCGGGTGCGTGTGCTCCTCCAGCCGGCGCCCGACCTCGCGGCGACCGTCCGTCGGCCGACCGGCCGCCACCCCGCCCCCGCGGCCCCCGCCGCCGCGGCCACCGAGATCGG
>JANJTH010000514.1 GCA_024711205.1 Planctomycetota bacterium
GAGGGCGGCGGACGCGCCGGCGGCGGGCGCGCCGGCCGCCGGAGAGGCCGGAGTCCCCGCGGCAGGCCGCGACGGTCGCGTGCTCCACCGCGTCGTGGCGCGCCCGCAGGCGCTGTGGCTCGTCGTGGCCGACCCCGAGACCGGCGCGCCGTGCGTCGCGCGCGGGCCGGCCCTCCTCGTGACGTCGCGCTGGGCGGGCGCCACCCGGCTCGCGCCGGAGGACCTGGGCGACGAGCCCGCGCCTCGCTGGGCCAGCCACGTCGTCGGGGAGGGGCCATGAGGCGGCGCGCGCGAGGACTCCTTCGGATGGCGCTCGCCCTGGGCGCGGCCCTGCCCCTCGGCTGCGCCGCGTCGTCCGAGCGCGCGGCGGAGGCCGGGCCCGACCGCCCGACGACCCCGTTCGCGGCGCCTCGCGACGCGCAGCCGGGGGCGGCGGAGCCCCTGCGCGCGCCGTCGGACCCCTGGTCGCGCCTGCCCGAGGGCGAGGCCCCGCCCGCGGGGGGGCCGGCGCCGGACGTCCGCGTCGCGCTCGGGGAGCCCTCCCTCCGGCTCGTGGCGCAGAGCGCGCCGCGGGCGGTGGGCCTGGCCGTGGTCGTCGTGCGCGGCGACCGCTGGGTCGAGGACGGCGACGTGCTGCTCGCGCTCGACGCGCGGCTGGCGGACGACCCGGGGCTGAGCGAGGTCGCGCCGCTCCGGCCGGAGGCGGCCCGGGACGCGCGGGGGCGGGCGCCGCCCGCCGTGTCGCTCGCGGACCTGGCCCGGCTCGCCCGCGCGCGCGGCGCGGGCCTGCTCCTCGTGCACCGCCAGCCCGACCCGACGGCGCCAGGGCGCCTCGAGGGCTGGGTCGTGGAGACGGAGACGGGCGCGCTCCTGGAGTGGGACGCCTTGCGCGACGGGCGGAGCGAGGCCCTCGCGGAGAAGCGGTCGGGGTTCGCGGACCCGCGCGCGGTCCAGGCGACGGCCGAGCGGGTGCTCGCGGCGTGGCGGTCGTCGGGCGGGGGGTAGGGGAAGAGAAGAGGGAGGAAGAGGAAGCGGGAAGAGGGAGGGCAAGGGCGAGGGCAAGGGAAGAGGGGCGAGGGCCTCGCGAGACGGCGGGAACGGGAAGAGCTGCGGAGTTCGGAGCTTCCGCACGCTCGCAGGGACGAGCTCCGCGGGGCCGGGCGCGAGCTGAACGCCCGAACCGCCCACCCATCCCCACGAGGAGTGAGGTGGGAGGCGCCGCAGGCGCTACCCACCTCACTCCTCGGCGAACGCGGACGGCAGGATGTTGAACGGCAGCACGCGCGTGAGCACCGGCAGGAGGAGCCCGCCGCCGGGCAGCGCGAAGATCGCGAGCGCGGGGATCGTCTTGCAGATGTCGATCAGCTGCGCCTTGACCTTCGTCGTCTCCTCGCGCGTGAGCGGGCGCACGGACGCGGCCGCGAGCAGGACCGCGAGCTCGCCCGTCTCGCGGACCTCCTGCGCGAGGCGGCGCGCGTTCGTGCGCGCCGCGGCCGTCGCCCGCTCGAGGAGCAGCCCGTGCAGGCGCTGGACCGCGCCCGCGACCGGGCCCAGCTCGCGGAGCGCCTCGCGGTGCTCCCGGTAGAAGGCCTCCGCCTCGACGAGCGTGCGGTCGAGCTCGCCGGGGCCGGCGCCGAGCCCGAGCGCGACCTCCTCGAGGACGCGCACCTCGCTCGGGTCGAGGTCGTCGTCGATCAAGGAGAGGAGCGCCGCCTTCTCGAGCACGAACCGGCGCGCGGTCGGGGCGAGGGGCGTGAGCTCGAGCTGCTGGACCGGGAACGGGCGCTCGAGGTGCGCGCGCAGCCGGCGCGCCGTGTCCGCCGAGAGCTCCGCGTGCTCGATCTGATGCTCGATCAGCCGGCGCTCCTCGGGCGAGAGCCGGCCGTCGGCCCAGGCCAGCGCCACGAGGACCTCGATCAGGTCGACCTTCTCGGCCTCCGACAGGCGGAGCAGCCGCTCGACCGTGTCCTCCTCGATCGAGGACGCCTCGAAGTAGCTCGAGGCCACGGCCGCGAGCGTGCGGGCCTCGAGCCAGGTCAGCCCGACCTCGACCGGGCGCGCCGCGGACGGGGCGCGCGACCAGCGCGGCGCGAGCCGGCGCTCGACGTCGCGGAGGAGCCGCGTCGTGGCGGCCCGCCCCTGCTTGGCGGCCAGGTGCGCGTCGTGGAGCCGGCGGGCGAGCTTCACCTCCCCGAGCCCGAGGCAGAGCACCGTGGCGAGCTCGAGCTGCCGCTCCTCCGGGCCGCTCTGGTTGTCGTGGAGCGTGGCCGCGTCGCCGATCAGGTCGCCCTGCGCGACGAGCCGGGGGAGCGCGGCGCGCCGCTCCGCGGGCCCGCGCGCCGCCGCGAGCTCCGCGCCGAGCGGCCCGTCGAGGCTCGGCGCGCGCCCCCCGAGCGCGAGCGCGTCGAGCAGGCGGTCGGCGAGCAGGAGCGCCTGCTCCTCGCGCGGGCGGTCGGGCGCGGCCTGGCGCGCGGCGGCGACGCGCGCGGCGCTCCGCCCCGGGTCCCAGGCCGCAACGTAGCGCGCGAGCAGGCGCTCGAGCCAGCCCGCCCGCTCGAGGTCGAGCGGGGCCTGGCTCACGGCCCACCTGGAGGCCCGGCCCGAGACGCCGCCTCGCCTCCGCTCGCCCGCGTCGCCGGTCGCAACTCACAGCCCATCCAGGAATGCTCGAGTTGCTCCCGCCTCGCGAGCGACGACGCCCGCTTCGCGGAGGACTTCGGCGGGCCTTCCGGCCGGGCCTCCAGGCGCCGGCGCGGGCCGCGCCCGCGCGCGGCCAGCCCGCTCACGCCGTCGCAGGCGCCGGCGACTTCGCCAGGAGCTTCGTGAGCGTGAGCATGTTGCCCACGTCGTTGTACTCGACCCGGTCGCAGCAGCGCAGCATGAGCTTGAGCCCGAGGCCCCCCTGACCGCCCGACGCGTGGCGCTCCCGCGCCGCGTCCTCGGCCGACTTCGTCTGCGCGCGCACCGCGTAGGACTCGTGGTCGAAGCCCGTCCCCTCGTCCTGCACGACGACGGTGATCTTCTCCTTGTCGAGCAGGTAGAGGACCTTGATCAGCTTCTCCGGGTTGTCCCGGTTGCCGTGCGCGCCCGCGTTCGTGATCGCCTCGCGGAAGGCCGCCGCCATCGCGGTCTGCCCCTCCTCGTCGAGCCCGGACGACTTGAACAGCTTCGCGCCCAGGTCGTTGGCGCGCTCGATGTTCTCCTCGGACGTGCCGAACTGGAAGTTCACCTGCTGGTCGAAGATGACCTCCTCCTCGCTCGAGCGGGCGAGCTCGCTCTCCGCGAGCATGAGGAGCGTGTAGACCTCGAACGGCTCGACGAGGTACTCGTCGCCGAGCACCATGAAGTCCGCGCAGCGCTCGGGGTCCTTCTCGGCCGGATAGAGCGCGATGAGCGGCACCATCGACGTCGACTTCGTGCCCTTGATCTCCTGGATCAGGCCCTGGCTGTCGGGGAGCGCGAAGTCGACGATCGTCAGGTAGGCGCCCGACTGCGCGAGCACCTTCTGGCAGGACGCCATGTCGTTGACGATGTGGACCTTCCAGCCGACGCGGCTGAAGTGGAACTCGATCACGCGCGCGAACGGGTCGTTGCTCGGGACGGCGAGCAGGATGCTCGAGAGCTTCGCGCTCTCGATCGCGCGCTGGAACGAGTCGATCGGCACGAACGACACGACGTTCTCGGCCGGCGAGATGTACTGGTGCCCGGTCTCCGGGTCCTTGACGATCTGGGCCTTCTTCTCGACGATCTTGATCGCCGCGAAGTCCTTGAGCACGACCTGGTTGCCGTCGAGGAGCTTCTGCTTGATCGACTCGACAAGCGCGTCGACGAGCCGGTCCCCCTGCGGGATCGGCACGCCGAGCTTCGCGTTGAGCTCCTCGACCAGGTCCTTCTTGGCGATCGCTTCCACGGTCTGGCTCCTCAGAGCTTCTGCGCGCGCGTCAGGAGCTCGTCGACGGTCAGGTGGCCCTTCTCGATCTGCAGCACGACGTAGGCCCGCAGGAGGCGCTCGACCGAGAGGTCCTTGAGCGCCTTGAGCTTCTCGGCCGGGATCGAGGACTTCTGGGCCTTCTGCTCCTGGTGGCGGAGCAGCTCGGGCAGTTGGTTCAGGGCCTTGCGGATCGCGGCCTTGGGCGCGACCGCCGGCTCGACCGCGCGGTTCGCGAGGAACTGGATCTCCTCGATCGCGCGCAGGTCGTTCGGGTCGGCCATCGCGAGCACGAGCGCGCCGCCGTCCGACTTGAGCGGCACGACCTGGTGCTTCTCGAGCACCGCGCGGGGGAGCGCCCGGCCGGCCTCGAGGTCGATCATGTCGGGCGTGATCTCGGCGGAGGTCGAGACGCTCTCCTCCTGCGCGACGAGGCCCGCGATCACGCTGTCCTTCACGTAGCCGAGCTTGACGACGATCGCCCGCAGGTCGCCGCCCAGGCTCTTCTGGAACTCCAGGGCGGTCTTGAGCTGGGCCTGGGACATCAGGCCGTCGCGCACCAAGACCTCGCCGAGCTCGGCGTCCGTGCTCACCGGATCCCCCTCCCGCGTGCCGCCGCGGCGCCCGCTCCGCGCGAGCGCGCGCATGCTACCAGGCCCTCGCGAGCGCCGTCAACGTCGTAAGTGTTCGTACGACAAGCGTCATCGCCGCCGTGCCGGGCGCCCACGCGCCCTCGGGTGTGCAGGCGCGGGCGCGGCGCACGGCCGCGCGCCGCGGCGCGCCCCG
>JANJTH010000536.1 GCA_024711205.1 Planctomycetota bacterium
CGTCCGCGGGTGCCGCGCGTCCTCGAGCCCCGCCTCGAGCGCGCGCCGCGCGTCCGCGGTCCCGACCTCGCCGAGCGCGCGCGCGACCCGCGTCGCCACGCCCCAGTGCACGTGGTCGCCCAGCGCGCGCCCGAGCGCCGCGACGGCCTGCCGGGCCGTCCCCGGCGCGCGGTGCGCGCCGAGCGCCTTCGCCGCGAGCGCGCGCGGGAGCAGGTCCGCCTCGCGCTCGAGCGTGTCCGCGAGCCACGCGACGGGCCAGTCGCCCAGGTCGAGCTCGACGAGCGCCCACCCGCGCGGGTCGAGCACGACCCGGTCCGGCGCCGGCCCTGCGAGCGAGAGCGCCGCGCGCCGCCCGTCGAACGCGACGCGGTGGGTCGCGCGGTCCGCGCCGCGCACGACGACGAGCTCGAGCGTGAGCTCGAACGGCTCGCCCTCCTGCGTCTGCTCGAGCGTGACGACGCCGTGCCCGGTCGCCGGGTCGTGCGCCCAGCGGGCGGCCACGACGGGGTGCCCGGCCCGCTCGACGTGCTGGGCCAGGAACCCCCGCGCGTCGCGCCCCGTCGCCTCGAACACCGCGCGCTCGAGGTCGACCGTCTCGACCGAGCCGTCGGCGCCGCGCGCGACGTAGGCGCGGACCGCCGCGCGCATGCCGTCGTCGCCGAGCAGCCCGCGCAGCCCGTGGAGCACGAGCGCGCCCTTCTCGTAGAGGTGGCGGTCGAACAGGTCGATCGGCGCGTGGACCCGCCGGGTCACGATCGGCCGCGCGTAGCGCTCGCCCGCCTCCGCCAGGTAGAGCTCGCGCATGGCGAGGAGCGCCTCGTCGTGCGCCTCGCGCCCGCGCGCGGCCTCCTCCCACAGCGCCTCGCACCAGGTCGCGAAGCCCTCGTTGAGCCAGGCGTGCGACCAGTCGCGGCACGTGAGCAGGTCGCCGAACCACTGGTGCGCGAGCTCGTGCACGACGAGCGGGTCGGAGCTGTGGTCCTCCGCGACCTCGTCGGCCGCGAGCGCCCGCGCCGCGAGCGTCGTCTGGGACGTGTTCTCCATGCCGCCGAAGGTGAACCCCTCGACCGCGACCTGGTCGTAGCGCGGCCAGGGGAACGGCGTCCCCGTCCAGCCCTCGAGCAGCGCGAGCATGGCCCGCACGGGCGCGAACGCGCGCGCGGCGAGGTGTGCGCGCGCGGGCGTCGTGAGGAACCGCAGCGGCGGGGCCGCGCTCGCGTCCTCGAGCGCGACGAGCTCGGCCACGACGAGCGCGAGCAGGTAGGGCGGGTGCGGGCGGTCGAGCCGCCAGCGGCGCCGCGTCCAGCCCGCGCGCGCGCCCGGTCCCTCCTCGACGAGGACCCCGTTCGCGAGCGCCTCGAACCCCGGCGGCGCCTCGACCGCGACCTCGCTCGTCGCGCGGTCGCTCGGCGCGTCGAGGCAGGGGAACCAGCGCCGCGCGTCCTCGTCCTGGCCCTGCGTCCAGGCCTGGCGCGGCCGCGTCGGATGCCGCTCGTCGGGGCCGACGAAGTGGAGCCCGGCCGTCGGCTCGACCACGCGGTAGGCGACCTCGAGCTCGACCGTCTCGCCGGCCGCGAGCGGGGCGGGGAGCCGCACCCACAGCGCGTCGGGCGCGAGCTCGAACGCCAGGTCGCGCCCGGGCTCGCCGCCGGCGTCGACCCGGCGCGCGCGCACGACGTCGAGCCCGACCGCGTCGAGGCGGACCCCGTCCGTCGCGCGCCGCGCCTCGAGCCGGAGCGTCGCCTTCCCGTCGAGCGTCCGCCGGTCGAGGTCGACCGCGAGGTCGAGCGCGACGTGGCGGAGCGCGAGCGGTCGGTCGGGCGGCCAGTGCGCGCGCGCGCCCGGCAGCTCGAACGGCCGCGCCGCGCCGGCGGGGCCGCCCCCGCGCCGCCCGCAGCCCCCTGCCCCGTGCTCGCCGTGCATGCGCCCCCCGCCCGCGCGCCAGGGGCCGGAGGGCCCGCGCGCGGGGGGCGAAGTCTACCGCCGGCGAGCCGGGCGCCGGGCCGGGAGGGGAAGACGTCTGCGTGCGTTTGGAGGAGAGACGTGCCCCTGCCCGACCGCGGGAACGGGAACGGGAAGAAGCGCCCGACCCCGGGCTGCTGACCGCCTGCCGGGCGTCGCGCGGCCGGGGGCCTGGCGTATGATCCGCGCCCCCCAAGCTCCAGGAGGTGCGCGTGGGTCGCTACCACCGCCGGCCCCTGCGCGGGTTCCGCAAGTTCGCCCAGGTGTTCTGGGACGCCCCGCGCGACGGGCTGATCTACGGGCACCTGCAGGCCGACGTCACGCGCGCGCAGCGCTTCGTGGCCGACGTGCAGGCGAAGCACGGGATCGCCCCCTCCATGGGGCAGCTCGTCGGCAAGGCGATCGCGCGCGCCGCGACGCTCGTCCCCGACATCAACGGGAAGCTGATCTGGGGCCGGCCGTACCTCAAGGACACGGTCGACATGTACTTCCAGGTCGACGTCGAGGACGGCAAGGACCTCTCGGGCGTCGTCGTCGAGGACTGCGGGAACAAGACGATCGTCGAGGTCGCGCAGGTCCTGCGCGACCGGGCGAAGAAGCTGCGGACCGGGGGCGACCAGCAGTACGAGAAGACGCAGAAGGGCTGCCTCGGGGTCCTGCCCGTGTCGTTCCTCCGGGCCGCGCTCGGGCTGTTCACGTTCCTCGAGTACAACCTGGGGATCCCGCCCACGATGATCGGCGCCCGCGAGGACCCGTTCGGGACGCTCATGGTCACGAACGTGAGCAGCTTCGGGGTCGACGTCGCCTACGCGCCCCTGATCCCGGTCTCGCGCGTGCCGTTCATCTGCCTCGTCGGGCGCGTGAAGCCGACGCCGTGGGTCGACCCCGCGGGCCAGCTCTGCGTCCGCCCGGCGATCACGATGTCGGCCACGTTCGACCACCGCATGCTCGACGGGAACAAGATCGGGAAGTTCAACCGCGCCGTGATCGCCTACATGGAGGACCCCTACGCCCACGAGCCCGGGCTCGGGCTCACGCCGCCCGCCGACCTGCCGCCCGTGGGCGGAGCGTCCGCGGCCGCGCCGCCGGGGCCGAGCCTGGCCGCGCCGCCGGGGCCGGAGGTGTCGGCGTGAGCGGCCCGGGCCCGCACCCGCAGCTCGTCGTGCGCGCGGGCGCGTCGGAGGGCGACGTGATCGTGCTCGACGACGCGCTGCCCGTCGTGTTCGGCGCGCGGACCGGGGTGCGCCTCGCCGAGCCGGCGCTCGACGCCGTCCACTGCCAGGTGTTCCGGGCCGCCGGGCGGTGGTTCGTGCAGGACTTCGGCTCCGCCGCGGGCACGACCGTCGGCGGGGCGCGCGTGGACGGGCTCCGGCCGCTCGAGCCCGGCGACGCGTTCCGGATCGGCGACACCGAGGTCGCGTTCGTCGTCCCGGGCGCCGGCGCCACGGCCGGCGCGGGTGCAGCGGCCGGACTCGGGGGCGCGCGCCAGGACGACAGCGCCGAGTTCGAGGCCGCCGTGCTCGAGGCGCTCGGGATCGCGCCCGCCACGGGCGAGGTCCGCTTCGAGGCGCCCGCGCCGGCGCCCCCCGCACCGCCGCCGCCGCCGCCGCCGCCGCCGACGACGGCCCGCCTGGCCGGGGCGGCGGC
>JANJTH010000154.1 GCA_024711205.1 Planctomycetota bacterium
CGGGCGGCGCGCCCGCGCGCTGGTCGCCCGCGCCCGAGCCCGCGCCGCTCGGGCAGCGCAACGGGTTCCGCGGGCTGGAGGGCGCGCCGCGCGAGCGGGTGTGGCCGGGTGCGCCGCCCGTGATCCCGCACGCGACGTGGATGCGCGACGACTGCCTGAGCTGCCACGGCCCGCTCGGCCACGCGCCGCTCCGGACCTCGCACCCCGAGCGGGTGTCGTGCACGCAGTGCCACGCGCCGCGCGCCTCGTCGCCGTGACGACCTCCCTGGTGCTCGGGGCGCCGATCGGAGCGAGATTCGGGGCGCCGCTCGGCGCGAAGAACGCGCCGTGAAGCCGTCGTGAGCCCGCCCGCTCCGGAGCCGGACGAGCCCCGCTGGGGCCGGCGCGACCTCCTGCTCGGCGGGTTCCTCCGCCGCGCGCGCGCGCCCGGCCCCGGCGCAGCGCCTGCGGCGGGGGCCCCTGCGCCGCGGGCGCTCGCGGTCCTGCGCCCGCCCGGGGCCGCGCCCGAGCCGGAGCTGCTCGCGGCCTGCGCTGTGTGCCCGGGGCCGTGCGTGACCGCGTGCCCGGAGCGCGCGATCTCGCTGGCCCCAGCGCCCGGCGGCGGGCACGCCCCGCGGATCGACCCGGACCAGGCGCCCTGCCGCATGTGCGCCGACCTGCCCTGCGTGACGGCCTGCCCCGCGGGCGCGCTCTCGCGCGAGCGGCCGCGCGCGATCGGCCTGGCGCAGCTCCTCCCGCAGGACTGCCTCGCGCACCGGGGCACGACCTGCTCGGCCTGCGTCGAGCAGTGCCCCGAGCCCGGCGCCATCCGCCTGCACGCGGGGCGCCCCGCGATCGACGCGGCCGCGTGCACGGGCTGCGGCGTGTGCCGCTACGTCTGCCCCGCCCCGCGCAACGCGATCGTCCTCCTCCCGCGCGCCGCGGCCCCGCGCGCCGGCGGGTCGGGCGCGAGCGCGCCTGCCGCGACGCCCGCGGTCGGTGGCGGGCCCTCGTCGGTCGGGAGCGCCGACCGGCCCCACACCGGGCTGCCCGCGTGGGCGCTCTGGACGCCGCCGGGCGGCGGAGGCCCCTCGTGAGCGAAGACCGATCCGAAGCCCCGGCGGGCCCTGGCGCGGGCGACGCGCCCGGCGAGGTCCCGCTCCCCCCGCTCTGCACGGGCGAGCTGACCGACGAAGACCTCGACGCCCTCGCGCGCGACCTCGACGCGCTGGCGCAGATCGAGGACGTCCGCGTGCGGCTGCCCGGCGGCCCCGGCCCCCGCGCGCGCCCGACGCCCGTCGGGCCCCACGGCCTCCTCGGCGCGCTCGCCGACCTCCGCGCCGGCCGCGTCGCGGGCGTGCAGGTCCAGTACCGCCACGACGGGCAGACCTGGCTCGACACGCTCACGGGCGTCCCCGGGGCCTGGCGCCTCGTGCGCCTGGCGGCGCCCCCTGGGCGCTGAACCGCCGGGACGCTCGAGGCGGCTTCCCGGCGCGCCGCGAGCACGGCGGCCTCGAGCGCGGGCCCCGAGAGCGGTCGCGCGAGGAGGAGTCCGGCGGCCTGGAGGCGTCCCGGGTCGGCGAAGGGGTTCAGCGCGCGTCGACCCGGGGCGTCAGCCCGCCCCCACCCCCGGCCGACAGCGCGCGCAGGGGATCGCGCTGGCCCATGTCGCGGGCTAACCCTCCGCTGGCGGGAGCACGGCGTCGAGGGCCTCGGCGAGCGCGCCGACGGGCCCGGGCCGTGCCACGAGCTTCGCCGCCTCGTCGAGCGCGCGCCGGTCCGCGACCTCGACGCGCGCGAGCAACGGCGGGGCGCGCCGCCCGAGGCGCGTGCGGAGCTGCAGCGCGAGCAGCTCACGACGACCCTCGAGGGCGCCCTCGCGCTTGCCCTCGCGCTTGCCCTCGGCGAGGAGTTGCTGGATCACGGTCGACTTCATCGCGGTCTCCCTCGGGATCATGGCAAGCCACGGGACGTTCGGGAAGACGCTCCCCGCGAGCGCCAGGAGCGTCGTCGCGAGCTCCAGGCGCTTCCCCGGCCCGTGGACGGGGCCGAGGCGCGCGAGCGCGCGCTCGACGAGCGCCGCCGTCGCGCCGTCCGCGAACGGGAGGAGCGGCAAGAGCCCCGGTTCGTCGCGCGCGATGAGCTCGCGCGCGCGGAGTCGCCAGACGCAGACGAGCTCGAAGCGGAAGTCGAGCTGCCTGCGGCCCGAGTCGGGGTCCTCGACGGCCAGGCGATCGGTGGGCGTCCCCCGGCGCGCGTCGGGCCGCAGGACGATCAGGACCGAGCGGAGCGGGCGGTGGACGAGGCGGGCCCAGCTCCAGTAGGTGAACACGCGGTCGGGCAGGTCATGCCGCCAGGCGGCCGCGACCTCGACGTGCCGCCAGCGCGGGCGGCGCTCGCCCTCGAGCCGGACGCGGAACAGCTTGTCCATGCGCCGCTCGAGCCGCACGAGCGCGCTCTCCTCGGGCACGCACGTCCGCACGCGGGCGCCACCCTCGGCGAGCTGGACGAGCGCCCGCGGCTCGACCTGGAGCAGGGCGCGCGTCGGGATGTCGAGCTCGCTCATGGCAGCGCTCCCGCGGCGTCCCCCCCGTCCAGAGGCCACCACCCTCGACGGATCGCACACGCAGGGCCGGCAGGAACCACCGTGGACGCGCGGGCCTACGTCCGCGGATGTCGCCCGAGGGACCCGACGATGAGCAGGTTCTTCCCGCCGTCGAGCCTGACGCGACGCATCGGTCGACGCAGCGCGGGTCGTCGCGCGCTGCGCCATGACTTCCAGGTTCGTTCGAGCCACCGCGTCGCGGGCGTCGGCCCCGGTGGGCGCGCTCGAGGCGCCGAAGGTCCGCGTCCGACACGACCTCGCCTCCGCGCGATCCTGGAGGCCCTGGGCCGGCGCCGCGTGCCCGTCGAGCCGCTACCGCAGGGTCGGCTCGAGCACGAACGCGAAGCTGCCCTGGCCCTCGACCTCGACCAGGTGCGCGAACGGCACGCCGCGCGCCCCGCCGCCCCCGAACTGCGCGAACGGGTTGACCCGCGCGCCGGGGCCCGGGACGACGGACAGGCCGACGCGGCCGCCATGGGCGCCGGTCGCCTCGGCCGTGATCCCGCCGTCGGGGCGCGTCGCGTGGCGGAGCTCGGCCCCGCACAGGAGGTCGAACGTCGCCGGCGAGAGGCCGGTGCGGACGAACAGCGTGCCCGCCTGCGGCGTGAGCCCGTACTCGACCGTGAGCCGGCCGTCGCGCAGCGTGACCGTCTTCGTGACGTGCCCGTCGGGCGAGCGGAGCCGCCACCCCTGCGCGACCTGCTCGACCGCGTAGGCCTCGTTCACGTAGCGGCGACGCGCGCCGGTCGCCCACCAGTCGACGAGCCCGTGCGGGCGGACGGGCGTCTCCTCGTGGTCGGGCTCGTGGTCGCGCCGGGCCTCGTCGCCCGTGACCTGGAGCAGCCCGCACACGACCGCGTCCGCGCGCCCGGTCTGGGGGTCGCGCACGGCCGCGAACACGAGCCGCCCGCCGTCGTCCTCGAGCACGTAGAAGCCCCGCGCGTCGGCGACGACCAGCTCGGCCTCGCCGTCCTCGTCGACGTCCTCGCGCCACGCGCGCGTCTGGGGCGGCGGGGCCGCGGCCCAGCGCGCGGCCGCCGCGACGATCGCCGCGTCGCCCGTGCGCGCCTGCATGGCCCGCGCCCAGCCGGCGACCGGGTCCCAGGTCGTGTCGGGGTGGAGGTAGCGGCCCTGCGCGTCCTTCGAGAGGTAGTCGTGCATGTCCTCGTCGTGCCAGGCCGTCTCGAACACGGCGACCGAGTAGACGGCCGCGGCCAGGTCGGCGAGCCGCCCGCGCGGGGCCTGCGCGACGGCGCGCCACGCGTCGCCCAGGATCGTGCCCGGGAGCCCGCCCTCGCCCAGGCGCTTCGTCGTCCGGCGGCCGCGCGCGACCTCGGGGTGGAAGTCGGCGAACGACTCCTCCTGGGGCGAGCCCCACACCCACTGGTCGTAGCTGCCCTGGGTCGCGTGGTCGAGCCACTCGTAGGTCTCGAGCGAGAGGTCGGGGCGCAGCCCGCGCTCGACCGGGGTCCAGCCCCACGCCGCGACGTCCTCGAGGGTCACGGCCTGGATCCAGGGGTGGTTCGCGATCCAGCGCACGTTGCGCTCGTAGTTGTCCGGGTTGTCGCTGCCCACGCCGAACGACGTGAACGAGCGGCCGGCGAACGCCTCCCAGTCGTCGAACACGAGCACGAGCTGCTCCTGGTCGGGGTCGAGCGCCTTGCCCACGAGCTCGCGCCGCGACCACACCCACAGCCCGCCGTCCGTGTTCGCGAACTTCCACTGGTCGGCGTCGTCGTTGATCAGGAAGCACGAGACGCCGTTGATCCGGTTGATCTTGTGCCCGTTGCGCGAGTGGGCGTCGGCGCGCCCGAACCAGCGCGCGAGGTGCGTGACCTGGTCGAGGACCGTGAACGCGTAGCCGTTGCGGCGGCCCTGCGCGTCGGCGACCACGTCCCAGAGGGTGCTCCCGCGCACGACGCGCTCGGGGATCCAGAACACCGAGCGCGACGGGCCCCCGTAGAGGCGGTCGAGCAGCTCGTCGTTGAGCCGGACCGACGCGGCGTTCATGCCCTCGCCGCCGTGCGCGGACCGGCCGTTCTCGAAGTAGGGCATGATGTGCTCGGCGAGCACGCCGCCGATCAGCGCGCCCTGGCCCGTCTCGGGCCGCCCGTCGAGGAACCCGCGCAGCCGGTCGTTGAAGCCGCGCGCGCCCCACTCGGCCGTGGCCGCGAGCGTGCCCGAGACGTGGATGTTCACGGGCACGCGGAAGCGCGCGTGCGCGTCGAGCGCGCGCAGGTAGCCGGTCGGGTTGCCCGAGGGCGTCCTGAGCCGCGTCGACTCGACGAGGTCGTGGAGCCAGCGGAGCGGCTGCACGGCCTGGTTGCCGTGGAGGATCGACGACCACTTGGCCGTCCCGCCCAGGCGGTCCTCGGGCACGAACGCATCGACGGACCCGTCGTCGAGCGAGGCCTCCGTGAAGGCGTCGGCGGGCCGCGGGTCGCCGTCCTTCAGCGTGTAGCAGGCGACCGCGAGCGGGCGCTGACCGTCCCAGCCGGCCGCGCGGAGCGCCGCGAGCGAGACCCCGGTCTCGACCGCGTCGAGGTCGGCGCGCACGTGCGTGCCCAGGTGACCCGGCGCGGCCCGCCAGGTGGCGTCGACGAGCGACGCGCGCTGCTCGTCGCGGACCGTCAGCGCGAGCTCCCAGCCGGTGCCCGCGCGGCCGTGCACGAAGTCGGGCAGGTGCTGCTGCCCGCCCGGCGCGCAGTCGATCAGGAACACGACGTCGAGCGCGCGCTGCTCGTCGCCGAGGCCCAGGTCGAGCACGTCGGCGCGCAGGAAGAAGGCGTCGCCCTCGCGGCGCGTGTAGAGGGCCACGAGGTCGCGGGCGGCCGACCTGCCGTCGCCCAGGTCGCGCGCGTCGTCCGCCGGGTCGAGCCCGCGGCAGTCGAGGTACTCCCAGTCCTGGAAGTCCTCGTGCCAGGTCACGCCGTTCGCCCGCCCGAGCGCCGGGCCGCGGCCGATCGTGATCGGGCGCCGGCGCGAGGGCGTCCCGGCCCGGACCTCGACCCGCGCGTCGCGCCCGCGCTGCGCGCCCCAGGTCCCGTCCGCGTGGCGGACGACGAGGTCGACCGCGCCCACGCCCTGGCGGAACGGGCCGATCGTCGCGCGGTAGCGGCCGTCGAGGTCGGGGCCCGCGAGCGGCGTCTCGACCGCGCCCGCGTCGACGACGACCGTGCCCGCCGGGCGGAGCACCGGGGCGGGGAGGCGCCAGCCGTCGACGCCCCAGCGCAGCGCGCCGGGCTTCTCGCTCACGACCGTGAGGAGCGCGTCGGTCCCGATCACGGGCGGCAGCTCGTCGAGCGCGCGCTCGACCCGTGGGGCCTGCGCGCGCGCGCCGGGCGAGAGCGCCGCGAGGGCGAACACTGCGAGCGGGAGGGCGGGCACGGTCCGGCGCGACATGGGGGCCTCCGTCGACATCGCAGGAGAGGCCCTGGGCGGCAGGAAACGGACAGGCGCGGCCCGCAGGATCCGGGCGTGCGGGCTCAAGTGCTGGCTGGGCAACGACATGCGTGGCGTGGCGGGTGCGCCGGATGGCGTGGGCGGGGCGTCCCGCGCGGGACGCCTGGCATGGCTGCCTCATGTCCTGCAATGACTTACGCCGGTTCCCGCGCCCTTCGGGGCATCCGTCACCCGCTCCGGACGACCCCCTGGGCTTCGAGGTCGTCGATCGCGGCGTCGCCGAGGCCCAGGACCTCGCGCAGGACCGCCCGCGTGTCGGCGCCCGGGTGGGCGGCGACGGCACGCCGCGCGAACGCCGCCGTCTGGTCGGGGTCGGCGGGGGTCACGGCGAACGGGGGGGCCACGTGGCCGGCGGCGGCGAGGCCGAGCGCGCCGACCTGCGGGTCCGAGAGGACCTCGCCGTCGTCGAGCACGGGCGCCGCGCACACGTCGGCCGTCTCGAGGATCAGGCGCCAGGCGTCGCGCGGGCGCGTGCGGAACAGCGCCTCGACCTCGGGAACGAGCGAGGGGTCGTGGCCCCGGCCGACCCAGTCCGGGCGGCCGACGATGTCGCAGAACCCGCCCCAGAACTGCGGCTCGAGCGCGGCGAGCGCGAAGGCGCCCCCGTCCGCGGTCGCATAGACGCGGTAGTTGGGGAAGGCGCCGCCGAGCGGGTCGGTCTCGCGGCCGCCTCGGTCGCCCACCTGCCAGGGCCCCAGGTGCAGCGCGCGCGCCGAGAGCGTCGCCTCGAGCATCGACGCCTCGACGGCGCGGCCGACCCCCGTGCGGGCGCGCTCGACGAGCGCCGCGAGGATCGCCGCGAGCGCGGCCGAGGCGCCGAGCATGTCGGCCGTCTGGAAGCCGGGCGTGACGACCTCGCCGCGCGCGTCGCGTGAGCGCCCGAGCAGGCCCGTGTAGGCCTGGTAGGTGAGGTCGTGCCCTGGACGGTCGCGGTAGGGGCCCGCCTGTCCGTAGCCCGAGAGCGCGCACCACACGAGGCGCGGGTTGCGCGCGCGCGCCGCCGCCTCGCCCGCGCCGAGGCGGTCGAGCACGCCCGGGCGGAAGCCCTCGACGAGCACGTCGGCGCGCGCCGCGAGGTCGAGCAGCAGCGCGGCCCCGCCGGGCCGCTTGAGGTCGACGACCACGCTCCGCTTGCCCCGGTTGAGCGCCGCGAAGGCGGCCGAGACGCCGCGCGCGTCGTGCGGCGGGAGCGCCCGCACCGGGTCGCCCGCCGGCGGGGCCTCCACCTTGATCACGGCCGCGCCGAGGTCGCACAGCGCCTGCGTCGCCCAGGGGCCGGGGAGGTGGCGGGTCAGGTCGAGCACGAGCAGGCCGTCGAGCACGGGACCTCCGCGGCCGCCCGCGCGCGGCAGCGCGGATGACCTCGCCGCGCGTCCTACCACGGCGCCCCGGGGGCCGCCGGGCCCGGGCGGGACGCGGCTGCTATCCTCCCCACGGGCGAGGGCCCCGGGGGGCGCGCGCGTGGGCAGCGCTGTGGACGACGTCCAGGCGAAGGTGATCACGTCGAACCGCTTCGCGAACCCCCGCGAGGTCGAGGACGCGCTCACCTGGGGCCGCCGCTACCACCCCGAGAAGGACCTGGCCGAGGTCCTGTTCATGAAGGGTGTGCTCGACCGCCCCCGCGTGAGCCTGGTCCGCAAGCTCACGAAGATGGCCCGCCGGCGGCCCGAGGGCGAGGGGAGCGACGACGCGCTCGCGGGCGCCGAGCAGGCCCCTCGGGACGCCTCGGCCTCCGCGGCGGCCTCGGCCTCCGCCGACGTCCCGGAGGGCCCCGCGCCCGGCGTCGCCCCGCCCGCCGACTCCGGCGCGCAGGTCGACCCCGCGGTCGCCGACGCGGAGACGAAGGAGGCGCCCGCCGCCCGCCCGGACGAGGCCGGCCCCGCGCCGGCCAGGGGCAAGGCCCGCAAGGGGAGCAAGGCCCGCGCGGCGGTCGACCCCGACCCCGTGCGCGTCGGCCGCTACGAGATCCTCGAGAAGGTCGCCGCGGGCGGCATGGGGATCGTCTTCAAGGCGCGGCATCCCGACCTCGACCGCCTGTTCGCGGTCAAGATCCTGACCCCGCGCGTGCAGGCCTCCGAGGAGGCGCTGGCGCGCTTCCAGCGCGAGGCGCGGATCGCGGCCCGCCTCGACCACCCGAACCTCGTGCGCGTCCACGACGCGGGGACCGACGACGGCGCGCCCTACCTCGTCATGGACTACGTCGACGGCCCCTCGCTCGAGCGCGTGATCGAGGAGGAGGGCGTCGGCATCCGCAAGGCCGCCCAGCTCACGCGGGCGCTCGCGCTCGCGCTGCACCACGCGCACGAGCGCGGCGTCGTGCACCGCGACATCAAGCCCGACAACGTGCTCGTCGAGCGCGAGTCGGGCGAGCCGCGGATCACCGACTTCGGGATCGTGAAGGACCTCGCGGGCGAGGACGACGCGTCGAAGCTCACGCAGACGGGCTTCACGCTCGGCTCGCCCTGCTACATGTCGCCCGAGCAGGCGGCCGGCAAGCACGACCGCTGCGGTCCGCAGTCCGACGTCTACTCGCTCGCCGCGACGCTCTACCAGATGCTCACGGGGGTCCCGCCGTTCCAGGGCGAGTCGGTCCACCAGATCATGATGAAGGTCGTCCGCGACGACCCCGTGCCGGTCCGGCGGCGCAACGCGCAGGTGCCGCTCGAGCTCGAGAGCATCTGCATGAAGGCGCTCGAGAAGGAGCCCGCGCGCCGCTACGCGACGGCCCGCGCCTTCGCCGAGGACCTCGACCGCTTCCTCGCCGACGAGCCGGTCGAGGCCCGGCCGGCTGGCTGGGCGACGAAGGCCCGCCGCGCGCTGCGCCGGCACCGGGGCGTCGCCGCCCTGCTCACGGTCGCGCTAGGGCTCGTGCTGGCGTTCGTGTGGGCCCGCTGGCGCGACCACGCCGAGCGCGAGGGGCAGCGCGCCGCCGCCCGCGCCGACGCGCTCCGCGCCGCCGGGCGCTCGCTCGCCCGGGCGAAGCAGGCCCGCGCGACCCCGATCGAGCGCCGCCGCGCCTACTACGAGGCGCTCATGCAGGTCGAGCCGGTCCTGCGGGGGGACCCGGGCGACGCCGAGGCCGCCGGGCTCAAGCGCGACGTCGTGCTCGCGCTGGGCGACCACCTGATCGAGTCGGGCGAGGCCAGCTTCGCCGAGTTCGTGTTCTCGCTCGGGCGCGGGCTCGCCGACGAGGCCCAGGTCGCCTCGCGCCTCGAGGCCGCGCGGCTCGGCCAGTGGGTCGAGGCGGCGCAGACGGCCGAGCGGGAGGGGGACCTCGAGGAGGCGCGGCGGCTCTACCGGGAGGGCCTGCGGACCCTCCAGGCGGCGGGCTACGCGGGCGCCGCCTACGAGGAGAAGCTGCGCGACCTCGAGGGCCAGCTCGAGGAGCGCCGGCGCAAGGAGGAGCGCACGCAGCTCGTCGCGCTCGCCGAGAGCGCGGCGCGCACGGGCGACCACGCGGCGGCCCTGCAGGCCTACCGGCGCGCCCAGGCCCTCGCGCCGGGCGACGGCGACCTGGCGGCCCGCGTCGAGCGGCACCGCACGGCGGCGCTCCAGGAGGTGCTGCGCGCCCGGGCGGACGCGGAGGAGCGGCGGACGAAGGCCGAGGCCGTGACGGGGCGGGGGGGCGCGCTCGAGGCCGCGTTCCAGCGCGGCGACGAGGCGCTCGCGCGCGCCGACGCGGCGGCCGGCGCCGAGGACTTCGCGGGGGCGCGCCGCGAGGTCGAGCAGGCCGCCCGCGCGTTCGACGAGGCGTTCCGCCAGGCGAGCGCGCTCCGGGCCCGGGACCTGGCCGCGACGGCCGCGCGCGCGGCCGACAGCGCGGACGCCGTCCGGTTCGCGGCGACCGAGGTCACGCGGGGGCGCGAGCTCCAGGCGCGCGCGGCGGCGCAGCTCGAGCGCGGCGCGTTCGACGAGGCGCTGCCCCTGTTCGAGCAGGCGGCCACGCAGTTCCGCCTGGCCGTGTCGCGCGGGCGCGGCAAGGAGGCCGTGGCCGCGGCCCGGGCCGAGGCCCAGGAGCGGCGCGCCAAGGCTGCCGCGGCGCTGACCGCGGAGCAGCGGCTCACGACCTTCCGGCTGGCCGAGGAGGACTTCGCCCAGGCGGAGGCGCTCTACGAGCGCGGCGAGTACGCCGCGGCGGCGGACGTCTACGGGCGCGTGCAGCAGCGGTTCGACCGCGTGCTCGAGCTCGCGCCGGCGACGCGCGAGGCGTTCGTCGCGCGGGCCAAGGTCCGCCGCATGCGCGCCGAGGCCGAGGTGCTCCGCGCGCGGGACTTCGCGCCGGACGACCTCCAGAAGGGCCTCGAGGCCGAGGCCCGGGGCGACGCCGCGCTCGAGCGCGAGGACCCGGGCGCCGCGAACGAGGCCTACACGGACGCCCAGTACCGCCTGCGCCGCGCGATCGACCGCGCGCTCCCGCAGGCCACCGCGGCGCGCGAGTGCGACGAGCTGAAGGCCCAGGCCCTCGCCCTCAAGCGCGACGTCGAGGAGCGCAAGCTGACCTACCGCCCCGACTTCGAGCAGGGCCTCGGGCACCTCGCCGAGGCCGACAGGTTCCTCGACGAGCGGAAGTGGTCGCTCGCGAAGCGCCGGCTCGAGCGCGCGATCCGCAGCTTCGCCGCGGTCCGGTAGGAGAAGAGGGGGAGGCCCCCTGGGCCTCCCCCTCTCCTCCTCGTAGGGATGGGGCCGCGTCCTGGCGCCGCGGCCGGCTTCAGCCCTGCGGGGGCGACTTGGCTGCGCTCGCGCGCAACGGCCGGGCTGTCATCGAGCCCGGGTTGGCGAGCCGGGCCTCCGCGCGCTCCCAGCCCGTCGAGGCGCCAGCGCGCGGGCCGCTCGGGCAGTCGACCTACCGACCGACGAGGCGCTGCCCATCCCCGCAGAGCTCCGGTGCGAAGTCGGCGGCAGGGCGCTGGCATGTCGCCCGCCCCGCTCGCGCGCCGACTTCGCTCCGGAGCTCACCGGAGCTCAGCGGGCCGCGGCCGCCCGGTCCACGGCGGCGCCGGTCGCGTCACCGAGCGCCTCGCGGGCGCGCGCGCGCAGGAGGCGGATGCGGGCCGCCTCGCCCGTGGCGTAGGGCTGCTGGAGGAGGTCGGTCAGGAGGGCGGCCGCCTCGGCCGCGTCGCCCCCATCGAGCCGCGCGCGCGCGACGTCCATGCGCGCGACGACGAGCCGGCCGTAGAGGGACTCGATGTCGCCCTCGAGCTGCTCGAGCCGCCGCTGGTCCAGCTCGCGCTGGGCCTGGAGGGCGGTGACCTGCGTCGTCGTCACGAGGAGCAGGAAGAAGGCGAGGAACAGGCCCACCGCGGCCGCGACCCGGCCGCGGACCCGCAGCCACGCGCGCCACACCGAGCCCTTGCGCCCCGCGACCTCCTCGCCGTCGAGCCAGCGCCGCAGGTCCGAGGCCAGGTCCTGCGCGCTCGCGTAGCGGGCGTCGGGGTCCCGGGCCACGGCGGTCATCACGATCTGGGCGAGGTCGCGGTGGATCCCCCGCCGGATGTTGCGGATCGGCGTGACGGGCTCGACCTGCGCGCGCCGCAGGACCTGCACCGTGTCGATCCCGGTGTGCGGGGGGCGGCCGGCGAGCAGCGTGTAGAGCGTGGCGCCGAGCGCGTAGACCTCGCCTGCCTGCCCGTAGGACCGCTCGCCCGTCACGTACTCGGGGGGGAGGAAGGCGGGGCTGCCCACGATCTCGTCCTTGCCCTCGGCCGGGCCCCCCGGGCCCGCCGCGTGCGCGATCCCGAAGTCGATCAGGACCGGCTCGTGCCGGCGGTCGAGCAGGATGTTCGCCGGCTTGATGTCGCGGTGGAGCACGCCCTGGCCGTGCGCGTAGGCGACCGCCTCGCACACCTTGAGGACGACCTCGGCGAGCTCGCGCTGGTCGAGCCCCTCGCGGGTCGCGGCGAGCTGGAGCGGGAGCCCCTCGATGTAGTCCATCGAGAAGTAGTCGACCCCGTCCACGCGGCCGACCTCGTGGATCGCGACGACGTAGGGGTGGCGCAGGCGCGCCACGGCCCTCGCCTCGCGCAGGAACGCCTCGCGCGCGCTCGCCGCGCCCTTCAGGTCGCCCGGGGCGTCCGCCATGACCTTCACGGCGACGATCCGCTCGAGGCCGACCTGGCGGGCCTTGTAGACGATCCCCATCCCGCCGCGCGAGATCTCGCCCAGGATCACGAACGGGCCGAACCGCCGCTCCTCGCCCGGCCCGAGCCGCCCGAGCCCCGAGGCGCGCGCGTCGCCGGGGCCGAGCGTGTCCTCGACCGACAGGCGCGAGAGGGTCTCGGGCTGCGCGAGCTGGCCGTCGCAGTGCACGCACCGGTAGGTCCGGCGCGGGTCGAAGTCGACGACGTTGAACTGCACGCTGCAGGTCGCGCAGAACAGGATCACGCGGCCCTGCGCCGCGAGCACGCGCGCGACGGTGGCCTCGTCGACGAGCCCGCGCGCGACGAGCAGCTCGCCGAGCCGGAGGAACACGCCCCGGCGGGCCTCCTCGCGCTGGTGCGCGACGACCTCGTCGAGCTCGCGCCGGGTGACCAGCCCCTCGCGGATGAGCGCCTCGCCGAGCGGCAGGGGGGCGCCCGCGGGCTCCCCCTCGGCGCGCTCGCCCGTCGGCTCGACCTCCTGCGCTCCGCTCACGCCGGGAGCCTAGCCGGCGCGACGCATGGGCCGCCAGGCTGATCGACCGCGGAGGCCCGCGCGGGCGGCGCGCGCCGGCTATCCTCCGCCGGCGCGCGCGCGGCCGGGTCGGCCGAGGGCGCGCGCCCGGGAGGGGCGACGACATGACGGACGACGCGGACGGGCGGCCCGAGGGGCCGCCGTGGGGGGCCCTCGCGGCCCTCCTCCTGGTCCTGGCGCTGCCGGGCTGGGGGATCTACCGCTGGGTGTTCTGCCGGTTCGAGGTCCCCCCTGCGCACGTCGCCGTGCTCATCGCGAAGACGGGCGAGGACCTCGGCGAGGGCGAGGTGGCGGCCGCGCCGGGGCAGAAGGGGATCCAGCTCGAGACGCTCCCCACCGGGCGGCACTTCCGCCACCCGCTCTTCTGGGACTGGCAGATCGTGCCGATCGTGAACATCCCGCCCGGGCAGATCGGCGTCCTGACCCGGCTGTGGGGCGACACGCCGGACCTGACCCAGGACCTGCTCGTCCCGCGCGACGGGCGCCAGAAGGGGATCGTGGCCGAGATCCTCGCGCCGGGGCTCCACGAGCAGGTCAACCCGCTCCTGCACACGGTCGAGGTCCACCCGGCCGTCGTGATCGAGGCCGGCTTCGTCGGCGTCGTCTGCAACCGCGTCGGCAAGAACCCGGCCGACCCGAACGTGTACCTGGTCGCGCCCGGCGAGCGCGGGGTCCAGCGCGAGGTGCTCCGCCCCGGGACCTACTACCTGAACCCCTACGCGACGACGGTCTACCCGATCGACGTCCGGGCCCAGCGCCTCGAGCTCTCGGTCGACCCGCTCCCCGGACAGAAGGGCGAGCCGCGCGAGGCGGAGGACCAGCGCAGGGGGCAGGGCCCGAAGGGCCGGCTCGCGCTCGTGTTCCCCTCGAGCGACGGCTTCGAGATCGAGGTCAAGCTGACCGTCGAGTGGGCGATCGACGAGGCGCGCGCCGCCGAGGTGTTCGTGCGCATGCGGACCGACGCGCGCGACGACACGGTCATGGACGAGGTGCTCCACAAGGTCCTGATCCCGGCCCTGCGCGGGAACGCGCGGATCGAGGGCTCGAAGTACCCCGCGGCGAACTACATCGCGGGCGAGTCGCGGACGGTCTTCCAGACCTCGATCTTCGACGCGCTCAAGGCCGCCTGCGAGCACAACGGGATCTCGATCCGCAGCGTGCTCGTCAACGACATCGTCCCGCCGCAGGACATCGCGCGCCCGATCCGCGAGCGCGAGGTCGCCCGCGAGGAGCTGGCGCGCAACCGCACGCAGCAGGAGCAGGCCAAGGCCGAGCAGAGCCTGGCCCGCGAGACGGAGCTCGTGCAGCAGGAGCAGAAGAAGGTCGAGGCCGAGACCGAGAAGGAGCAGCGCCGGATCCGGGCCGAGAACGAGCAGCGCATGGCGCTGATCGCCCAGGAGCAGGCGCTCGCGGTCGCGCAGGCGGACCTCGCGGCGGCCGAGCTCGAGGCGCGGGCGATCCTCGCCCGCGGCCAGGCCGAGGCCGACGTGATCGTGGCCCAGAACGTCGCGCAGTCCGAGGCGCTCCGCGCGAGCGTCGAGGCCTTCGGCGCGCCGAGCGGCTTCTCGTCCTACCTGTTCGCGCGGCGCCTCGCGCCCCGGATCGAGTCGATCTTCGCCGACCCCGACGGGCCGTTCGGCGGGCTGTTCCACGACCTGCTCATGCCGGGCGGCGCGGCCCCGGGGGGTGCGCGATGAGCGACGAGACGAACGCCGGCCTCCCGCCGACCGACGGCGCCGCGCTCGTGGCGCGCCTCAAGGCGCTCGCGAGCGGCGCGCTCGGGCTCGCCCTCCTCGTGGGGCTCGTGGTCCTCGTGGCGTGGAACGCGCTGTTCCACACGGTCCGCCCCGGCGAGATGCTCGTCGTGATCTCGAAGTCGGGCGACGACCCGCCCGCCGGCAGCCTCCTCGCCGAGCCGGGTCAGAAGGGGCCCATGCGGCGCGTCCTGGGCGAGGGGCGGCACTTCGTGTGGCCGGTCCTCTACGACGTCGAGGTCGTCCGCCTGCGCGACAAGAACATGGAGGTGCCGCCCGGGCACGTGGGGATCGTCACGGCCAAGGTGGGGACCCCGCTCCCGGCGGGGCAGATCCTGGCCGAGAAGGGGCAGAAGGGGATCCAGCGCGAGGTCCTCCCGCCGGGCCGCCACCGGCTCAACCCCTACGGCTACACGGTCGAGATCCGGCCGGCGACCGCGATCCAGCCCGGGCTCGTCGGGTTCGTGACCTCACTCGTGGGGGCCGAGCCGAAGGGCAAGTTCGCCGGCCCCGGCGAGAAGGGGATCCGCGCCGACGTGCTCCAGCCCGGCCTCTACTACCTGAACCCGTACGAGGTGGCGGTCCGCGAGGTCGAGGTCGGGATCAACCAGATCAGCTTCCTGGGCGACGAGCAGATCGCGTTCCCGTCCGCGGATGCCTTCGACATCCGGCTCGACGCGACGGTCGAGTGGGAGCTCCACCCGCAGGACGTGCCCGAGGTCATGGCCGAGTTCGGGGCCCGGGCCGAGGTCGAGGTGAAGGTCCTCGTGGCGCAGTCGCGCTCGATCGGGCGGCTCGAGGGCTCGCGCTACGGCGCGAAGGACTTCCTGCTGGGCGAGGGCCGGCGGCAGATCCAGGACGCGTTCACGAACCGCCTGCTCGAGAAGTGCCGCGAGAAGCACGTGCGCGTCCACTCGGCGTACATCCGGCACATCACGATCCCCGACAACCTGCTCCAGCCGATCCGCGAGTCGTTCGTCGCGCAGGAGATCGAGCGCACGGCGCGCGTGCAGGAGGAGACGCGGCGCTCGTCCGCGGCGCTCCAGCGCGAGCGGGCGCTGATCCAGCAGCGGCGGGCCGAGGTCCACGCCGAGACGGCGGCCCTCGCCCAGCGGATCGCGGCCGAGGGGAGCCGGCAGGTGGCCGAGATCGAGGCCCTGACGCGCAGGCTCGTCGCGGAGAAGCAGCAGGAGATCGCCCGGCTCGAGGCCCAGCGGACCAAGCTGATCGGCGAGGCGCTGGCCGGCGTCGACCGCCTGCGGGGCGAGGCGCGCGCGGGGCTGTTCAAGCTCCAGGTCGCGGCGTTCGGGGGCGACTCGCACGCGTTCTCGCGCTGGGCCTTCGCGGAGGCGCTGCCCGAGGACCTGCGCGTGCGGCTCGTGCAGACCGGCCCGGGCACGTTCTGGACCGACCTCGACCGCATGACCGGCGGCCAGGGCGCGCCGCTCCTCGCCCCGCTGCTCGACCAGCAGCAGCGCCAGGCCCACGAGCAGGCGGCGGGCGAGGCCCAGGGCGGCCCGTCGTCGCCGGCCCCGCGGCCCGCGGCGCAGCCCGCGCCGGCGGGGAGCCCGCC
>JANJTH010000558.1 GCA_024711205.1 Planctomycetota bacterium
GGCGGGGAGCGCCGGGGCGGCGGCCGGGGCCCGGCCCACGGCGCCGGCCGGCTTGCCCGCGGGGCCTGGCGGCGGGCTCCCCTCGGGGCCCGGGCACCGGGGGGTCGGCGCGCCGTCGCTGGCGACGCGCCGGAGCCCGTACGACCACGTGCTCCGGGTGCGGGGCGACGTGGGCTCCACGGGCGCGATCGCGGTGTTCCTCGCGGGGCTCACGGCCGTGATCGCGGTGTGGGCGCTGCTCACGGCGGGCGGGCCCGAGGTCTACACGGGCAAGGGGGTCGTGGGCGAGGACGGCAAGCTCGCGCTGCCCGTGCCGCTCGGGCCGAAGGTCCACGCGTGGGTCGACGGCCACGAGCCCGTGACCGACCCGGCCCAGGCGCTCGTCGAGGGCGAGTACCGGTACTTGCCCGGGTCGCCGGCCGGGTTCGAGGTCGGGCCGGGCGCGGCCGGGCAGGAGCTCGCCTGGGGCTACGACCTGGGGCGCGAGCCGGTCGTCTCGAGCTTCCTCCTCCCCAAGCCGGGCGACGTGCTGGGCGCGCTCGTCGAGCTCTCGACGGGGCCGGCGTTCCAGGCGCGCTGCCCGAACCGCGAGTGCACGCGGCGCGAGCCCGTGCCCCTGAGCGCGGGCGAGGGCGCGGCGCTCGAGGCGTTCCGCATGCGGGCCATGGGCGAGACGAGCGCGCCGCCGCCCGACGTGAAGTGCCCCGCCTGCGGGACCTCGCTCGCGGGCGAGATCGCGATCGCGCTCTCGCCGCACAACTTCCGGGCCGGGCTCCAGGGCACGCTCTGGCGCACGACGATCGGGTTCCTGATCGCCGCGGCGGTGTGCGTCCCGCTGGGCGTGCTCTCGGGCGCCTTCCCGCCGATCAAGCGCTTCGTCGCGCCGCTCGAGATCGCGGGCGGCTACGCGCCGCCCGTCGCGCTCCTCCCGCTCGCCGCCGCGCTCTCGGGCGTGCTCGCGAACAACCAGGTCCCGCCGCAGGTCGGCGAGAACGTGGCGCGGATCGCGTTCCTGTTCGTCGTGATCGCGTTCTGGCTCTACCCGCTCGTCGTCAAGGAGATCGAGGCGGTCGACGAGACGTACATCAACACGGCCTACTGCCTGGGCGCCACGCGCGGGCAGGTCGTGCTGCAGGTCCTCGTCCCGATCGCGAAGTCGAAGATCTGGGAGCACCTGCGCGTGACGTACGCGATCGGCTGGGCCTCGATCATCCTGGCCGAGGGCTACGCGAGCTCGAAGGTCCCGGGCGACTACGGGATCGGCTTCTTCATGGTCGAGATGCAGCGGCGGCACTTCATGGTGAACTACTTCGCCGCGGTGATCGTGATCATCGCGGCCGGGATCTCGATCGACTGGCTGTTCCGCCTGGCCGGCCGGAAGCTGTTCCCCTACGAGGTGACGCAGTGAGCGC
The DNA here is from genome assembly GCA_024711205.1 of Planctomycetota bacterium. Classification (GTDB taxonomy): domain Bacteria; phylum Planctomycetota; class J058; order J058; family J058; genus JANJTH01. Next base: position 1,413 of record JANJTH010000558.1, read on the forward strand.
CGCCGGCGCGGAGGGGGCCGGGGCGCGGGCGGGCGGGGCGGCCGCGGGGCGCCCGCCGGTCGTCGAGTTCCGGGGCGTCACGAAGACGTTCGTCGCGGCCGACGGCACGGAGCACGTCGCGATCCGCGACGTGACGTTCAAGGTCGAGGACCTGCCCGGCAAGGGCGAGTTCATCGCCCTGCTCGGCCCCTCGGGCTGCGGCAAGTCGACGGTGTTCAACCTGATCGCCGGGCTCGAGCCCGTGCACCCGCCCACGAAGGGCGAGGTGTTCGTGTTCGGCGAGCCGGTGCGCGGGCCCGGGCCGGACCGGGGCATGGTGTTCCAGGCCTACTCGTCGCTCCCCTGCTACACGGTGCTCGAGAACGTCGCGTTCGGGCTCAAGCTCCAGGGCGTGCCCAAGGACGAGCGCGAGGAGCGGGCGCGGCGCTGGATCGAGCGCGTCCGGCTCGCGGGGAGCGAGCACAAGTACCCGCACCAGCTCTCGGGCGGCATGCGGCAGCGCGTCGCGCTCGCGCGCACGCTCGCGCTCCACCCGCGGATCATCCTCATGGACGAGCCGTTCGGCGCGCTCGACCGCGTGGTCCGCTGGGAGATGCAGGACCTCCTGATCGAGCTGTGGCACGAGGTCGAGGCGACGGTCTTCCTGATCACGCACGACATCGCCGAGGCCGTCTACCTGGGGGACAGGATCTACATCTTCTCGGACCCGCCCGGGACGCTCGTCGAGGAGATCGCGGTCCCGCCGCCCACGGGCGACGCGGCGGCGGTCCAGCGGACGGACGCGTTCGCGGCGCTCGTCAACGAGGTCTCGCTCAAGTTCGAGGCCCGCGGCGACGGCAAGCCGAGGGCCGGGGCGGCCGCGGGCGGGGGCGGCGCGCGGTGAGCCGGGGCGGCGCCCTCGACGCCGAGGAGGCCCGCCTCCGCCGCGAGCTCGAGCGGATCAAGGAGCGCTGGCTCGAGGGGCGCAAGGAGGACGTCAGCTTCCTCCGCGAGGCCGTGTACGACCAGTACAACCTGATCACCGTGCTCGGGCTGGGCGGCCTGACCCTGGCCTCGGCCGTCGTGGCCCCGCCGTTCCTCCCCCTGTTCGCGTCGGCGCTCCTGGCCTGGGAGGTGGCGTGGCTGGGGATCGCGCCCAACTCGCCGCGGTTCCGCCGGTCGGTCCGGGCGCGTCAGAACGCGGACGCGCTGGCCGAGAAGGACAGGAAGCGCTGCACGCTCGTCGACAAGCTCCCGCCCGCGCTCAAGCGGCGCTACGAGGCGGCCCAGGCGATCGCGCGCGAGGTCCGCGAGCACGCCGAGACGGCGGAGCGGGGCGAGCTCGACGCGCTCGAGGACACGATCGCGAAGCTCGACTACCTGCTCGAGGAGTGCGCGCGCATGCTCGTCGCGCTCGACGGGCTCGCGAAGGCGCTCGAGGCGCCCGAGGCCGACACGATCGACGGGCGGGTCGCGGCGGTCGAGCGCGAGGTCGAGGGGCTCGCGCCCGGCAAGCTCCGCCAGGCGAAGGAGAAGAACCTGCTCGTCCTCCGGCAGCGCGCCGAGCGCTACGCGCGCTCGCGCGAGGAGCGGGAGTACCTCCAGGTCAGCCTCGACACGCTCGAGAACACGCTCAAGCTCGTGCGGGACCAGGTCGTCGCAGCGACGAGCATCTCGGGGATCGCGTCGAGCCTCGACCAGGTGGTCCTCGAGGTCGGCCGGCACCGCGAGTACATGGACGAGGTCGAGCACCAGCTCCGCAACCCCGTCGCGGCCGCGCCGCTCTCGACCTCGGGCGAGGGCGAGGCGCTCGCCGTGACCCCGCCGCTCGGGACCCCCGCGGCGCCGACCGCGCACGCGCCCGCCCTCCACGGGCCGCTCGCCGACGCGTTCGGCCCGGGCGGGGACGACGCCGGGAGCGCCAGGACGGGCGCGGTGCCGGCGGCCTTCGACGCCCCGCCGGCACCGCCCGAGGCGAGCCCGGACGAGCCCGAGGACGAGCAGCGGGCCTGGGAGCGCGCCCTCGAGCGTTAGCCAGGTTCGTGGTGGAGCCGGCGCGGGAGGGGGGCCTGCGCCTCGGGTGGGCCCGCACGCCGACTCCACCACGAACCTGCAAGGGGAAGCGCGGCCGGCTCTCGCGAGCCCAAGGCGAGGAGTCGAGCCCGGTCGCGGCGCCCTCCGGCCCGAAAGACGCGCGCGCAGCGCGCAGCCATCCGGGAAGAGGGGTCGGGCCCGCAGGGCCCGACCCCTCCTCCCGGCGGGACACTTCCGTGACGCTGCGGCGGCTTGCGCGGGGGCGGCGGTCGATCGAACATGGGGCCGGCAGGGTTGGTCACGGGCCGGGTCGCGGCCGGGAGGGTCGGATGCGGAGCGGAGCCAGGAGCTCGGCGATCGCGCTCGCGCTGTGCGGGGCGCTCGTCGCCGCCGCGGGTGCGGCCGATGTCAAGCAGCTCTCGGGGAACCTGAAGCGCGCCGTCGGCGCGCAGAACGCGGAGCAGATCCAGCAGGCCGTCGAGGGCCTCCTCGACGCGGGCGGGCGCGACGCGCTCGAGGCCGTGCTCGAGCACCTGCCGAAGCTGACGCGCGCCAGCGGGACCACCTACTGGCAGCTCGTGGGCGGCGCGGCCGGGTTCCGCGACCGGGCGGCGCTCGAGGCGCTCGGCGACTACGTCGTGAAGCAGAAGAACGCGCCGTTCGTGCGCGACCTCCTGTTCGCGCTCGAGAACAACACCTCGCCGCACACGGCCCGCGCGCTCGCGAAGGTGCTCGAGAAGGGCCCCTACGACCTCCAGCTCATGGCGGCCGACCAGCTCGCCCGCGTCCGCACGGTCGAGGGGGTCGACGCGCTGATCGCGCAGCTCAAGAAGGAGGGCGACAAGGGCGACCCCGAGCTGCGCCGGCGGCTCATGACCTCGCTCCAGGCGATCACGGGCGAGAACATGGGCGACTCGCTCAACTGGATCGGCTGGTGGGAGGCGAACCGCGCCAAGGGCGTGCCCGCGAAGGCCGGCGAGGGCGGCGACGGCGACGACCACGCGCGGGCGGGGCTCGCCTCGCAGACGCTGGACCCGAACCGGAAGCGCGAGTTCGAGTCGCTCCAGCGCAACCCGAACCGGATCCTCGTGATCTCCTCGAAGCGCCCCGACGACGTCGCGAAGTCGCCCGGGCACGACTACAACTACGACCACATGGAGGCGGTGCTCCAGCAGATGGACATCGCGCACACGGTCGTGCTCAAGGAGCACTTCGAGAAGGATCCGGACAAGTACCTCAAGGACGCCTGGACGATCCTCGTCAACTGCAACAACATCCAGAACCAGTGCGTGTGCAAGGAGTGCAGCCGGCTCCTCACCGAGCGGAAGCGGCAGGGCGCGAACATCGGCCCGACGACGAACCGCCTCTACGGCTGCCCGCCCGACTGCCCGCAGGGCCACGACCAGGTCTCGTTCCGCATGAGCAAGGAGACGGTCGAGCGGCTCAAGAAGTGGGTCGGCGAGGGCGGCTACCTGTTCACGGAGGACTGGGGGATCGTCGAGGTCGTCGAGGTCGGCTGGCCGACCGTCGTGAAGTCGTCGGAGAAGACCGACGCGCAGGGCGGCAAGTCGGTGGGCACGATCGCCGCGATGGACGTGACGATCATGCCCGGCCGCGGGCTGACCTCGCTCCCGCTCCTGCGCGGTGTGTTCACGCGGCCGCGGCCGCCCGCGGTGGAGCCGGACCCGAACGCGGGCGACGCCGGGACGAAGACGCGCGACCCGGGCGCCCCGAGCCCGGCGGCGCCGCCGTCGCACCGCTGGAAGATCGACGACGAGAGCCCCTCGATCAAGGTCGTCGACCAGGGCGCCGTGACGGTGCTCATGGAGAGCGAGGACCTCCAGAAGGCGGCGGGCGGCGACGGCTCGGTCGCGGTCACGTTCCGCTACGGGACGGGCTCGCCGCGCAAGCAGGGCGAGGGCGCGGCCCCCGACCGCGTGCGGACCGGCGGCGGCGCGGGCGGCGCGGACGCGGGCAAGTCGCGCGGCCGCGGCGAGTGGGCCGAGGAGCAGCGCGGCGGGCGCGTGCTCCACGTCATGAGCCACTTCGGCAAGCAGCAGGGGAGCCGCGACGACACGTTCGTGCTCCAGAACCTGATCCTGAACTTCATCATGGAGTCGAACCGGCTGCACATGCCGTGATGGAGTCGAACCGGCTGCACATGCCGTGAGCGAAGCGGGGGGAGCGCGGAGCGCTCCCCCCGCTTCGCTGATGGGGATCGAGCGCGGGCTGGCGCCTCGAGGTGGCGCTGTCCCTCGGGCGCCTGATCGGCCCGGCGCCGCCCGTCAGCGAGTGCGGTCGGGGGCGCGCGGCGGCCGCGGGCGTGCTCTCCAGGGCGCCTTCCTGAGGTCCCTGGAGCGTCGCAGGCAGCCGCTCGCGCGCGTGCCAGAACCGAAGCGCTGAAACGAACGCGGTCCGGTCGACGGGTCGAATTTGTCGCAAGTGCTTTCGCCGAAGGGCCCAGACCGCTGGCCTGTCCGTTGCTAACTGAAAAGTATGGCCGAGCCGTATCACTACAAGCTCTTGCAGGAGCTGGGCCGTGGAGCCGCCGGGGTGATCCACCTCGCCCTGGACGTCCGGGCGAACCGGCTCGTCGCGCTCAAGGTCCTCTCGCAGGAGGCCGTCCGGCGCAACCCGAACGCGACGGCGCGGTTCCAGCGCGAGGTCCGGATCCTGTCGCGGCTGCACCACCCCAACCTCGTGAAGATCCACCGCTGCGGGCGCTCGGGCGGGCGGCCGTACTTCGCCATGGAGCTCGTCGAGGGGCGCTCGCTCGCCGACGTGCTCGGGGCCGAGGGCGCGTTCGACCTCCGGCGGGCGGTGCGGATCGCCGAGCGGATCGCGCGCGCGCTCGACTACGTGCACCGGCGCGGGATCGTGCACCGCGACCTCAAGCCGAGCAACATCCTGCTCGACGCGGCCGGGAACCCGCGCCTGGCCGACTTCGGGCTCGCGCGCGACGAGCGCGAGCAGGACCTCCGCCTCACGGCCTCGGGCGTCGCGGTGGGGACCATGCGCTACTCCTCGCCCGAGCAGTGCGGCGGCCAGAGCCGCCGCGTCGACGGACGGGCCGACATCTACGCGCTGGGGCTCGTGCTCGCGACCATGATCACGGGCAGCCAGCCGCGCGTGCCGGAGACCATGCAGGACCTCCAGGGGCGGTTCGAGCGCGAGCTCGAGGGCCCGCTCGTCCGCCGCCGCGCGCCCGACGACCTGATCGACATCTGCCGCAAGGCGACCCAGTATGACCCGCGCGAGCGCCACCGCTCCGCGCGCGAGCTCGCGCGCGAGCTGCGCGAGGTCCTCGACGCGACGACGAGCCGCTCGTCCCGCCTCGCCCGCGCGTCCTGACGGGCGAGCCGGGGCACGTCGCGCCGCGCCGTTCCAGGGCGCGGGCCGGCGCCGCCGTCGTGCGCGGTTGAGGCCCGCCGCCCGAGGGCGTATCGTCCGCGGCGCCCGGGGCCGGGCTCCCGCGACCCCGCGAGGAGGAGCGCGTGGGCCTGCTCGGGCTGTACGTCGGGTCCGCGCTGTTCGTCTCGTTCGTGTGCTCCGTGCTCGAGGCCGCGCTGCTCTCGATCCGGGTCACCGAGCTCGCCGACCGGCGTGACCGCGGCGACCGGGCCGCCGCGGCGCTCCTCGCGATCAAGGAGCACCGGGTCGGCGACGCGATCTCCGCGATCCTGACCCTGAACACGGTCGCGCACACGATCGGCGCCGCGCTCGCGGGGGCCCAGGCGGCCGTCGTGTTCGGCGACCGCTGGGTCGGCGCGTTCTCGGGCGTGCTCACGCTCCTGATCCTCGTCCTGACCGAGATCATCCCGAAGACGCTCGGCACGACGAACGCGTCCGGGCTCGTCGCCCCGGTCGCGTGGAGCCTGCGGCTCCTGCTCGTCGCGACCGCCCCCGCCCTCGTCGTGACCCGGCTCCTCACGCGGCTCTTCTCGAAGGAGTCCGAGCAGTCCGTCTCGCGCGGCGAGCTCTCGGCCCTCGTCGCGATCGCCCACCGCGAGGGCGTGATCCGCAACGAGGAGCTCCGGGTCATGACGAACCTGCTCCGGTTCGACGAGGTCCGGGTCACCGACGTCATGACCCCGCGCACCGTGGCGGCCATGCTCCCCCTGGGCGCCACGGTCGGGGAGCTCGTCGACGACGCGGCGGTCCGCCACTACTCCCGCGTCCCCGTGTTCGAGGGGAGCCGCGACCACGTCGTCGGCTACGTGCTCCGCCGCGACGCCCTCGAGGCGCTCGTGCGCGGCGAGCCGCGCGGCGCCCCGGTCGCGCCGCTCGTGCGCCCGATCCACGCCCTGCCGGAGATGGCCTCGCTCTCGGCGGCCCTCCGCGACCTCCAGGCCCGGCGCGACCCGATCGCGGTCGTCGTCGACGAGTTCGGCGGCGTCCGCGGGCTCCTCACGCTCGAGGACGTGATCGAGACGATCCTGGGCGTCGAGATCATCGACGAGAAGGACCGCGTGGCCGACCTGCGGGCGGTCGCGCTCGAGCTGCGCGACAAGCGCATGGCCCGCTTCCGGGACGTCGCCGCCGGCGCGCCGGCAGGCCCGAGCGCGCCCGCCCCCGGCCCAGGGGCCCCGGGCGCGGGCGAGGGCGCCGGCGGAGCCCCGCCGCCACCGGCCTGAGGACCCGGGCGCGCCGGTCGCGCGGGTCGGGTCCACGTGGCGCGCGACCGGCGGCAGGCGGCCCTCCCGCTGCACGGCTCGGGTCCGCGCCGCGATCGGCCCGCACCGCGCGGACCTCCCACCGGTCGGTCCGGCGCGAGGGGGGCCTCGCGCGTCCGCCGATCAGGCGCCGGCCGCGGGGTGCGCCTCGGGGGCCTGGCCCTGGCGGCCCTCGTCCACGCGCGGCAGCCACAGGACGAACGCGTTGCCGCCGTCGGGCGGCGCCTCGAGGTCGGCGTCGCCGCCCGCGGCGCGCGCGATCGCGCGCACGAGCGGGAGGCCGAGCCCCGCGCCCTCGGGCCGGCAGCGCAGGCCCTCGGGGCCCCGCACGAACCGGTCGAACAGGCGCGGGCGGAGACCCGGGTCGATCGCGGGCCCCCCGTCGCGGACGACGGCCCGGACCCGCGTCGGCCCGGCCTCGACCCCGACCTCGACCGGGAGCCCCGCCGGGGCGTAGGCGATCGCGTTGTCGACGAGGTTCGCGAGCGCCCGCGCGACCGCCGTCCGGTCGCCCCGCGTGGGCGCCGGGGCCGGGGCCGCGAGGCGGAGCTCGATCCCGCGCGCCGCCGCCGCCGGGCCGAAGAACGAGACGACCTCGCGCGCGACGCGCGCGAGGTCGAACGGGAGCGCCTCCGCCCCGGTCGTCCCCTCCTCGGCCCGCGCGAGGACGAGCAGCCCGCGCAGGAGCCGCTCCAGGCTCTCGATCCCCTCGAGCGCCTGCTCGAGGGGCCCGTGGGCCGCCTGCTCGGGCGCCCCCCCGGGCGCCTGCCCGCCCGACTCGACGGGTCGGTGCGCGAGCGCCTGCGCCTCCTCGACCCGGGCCCGGACGACCGCGAGCGGGGTGCGGACCTCGTGCGCGACGTCGCCCACGAAGGCGAGCGTCCGGAGCGCCGTGCCCTCGAGGCGGGCGAGCATCGCGTTCAGGGTCTCGCCCAGGCGGTCCAGCTCGTCGCCCGTGCCCGTGGAGGGCAGCCGCTGCCCGCGCGGCCCCCCGCCGATCGAGCGGGCCGCGCGCTCGATCGCGGCGACCGGGGCGAGCGCGCGCCGCGCCAGCCACGCGCCGATCGCGGCGGCGAGCGCCACGACGACGGGCACCGAGAGGGCCCCGCCGCGGAGCAGCGTCGCCATGGCCCGGTCCTCGTCCTCGAGCACGATCGCGACCTCGAGCTCGCGCGGCCCGGCGGGCGTCTCGAGCCGCCGCGCGCCGACCCGCGTCCGGAACGGCTCGCCCGGCAGCGTGCGGAACTCGAGCCGCGGACCGGCGGCGGGCCGGAGCGGGAGCGCCTCCCAGAAGCCCGGGTCGGAGGTCGCGACGACCCCGCCGTCGGGGCGCGAGAGGCGGAAGTGCAGGTCGAACGAGTGCTCCTCGTCCGACTCGCGCTTGAGGAGCGCCGCGACGACGGCCGGGGACTCCGTGACCCGCAGGAGCTCGAGCGTGACGTCGGTCGCCTCGTCGTGGATCACGCGCTCGACGCTCGCGACGAGCACGCGGTCGACGGCGACGAGGCCGGCGCCGCCGACCCCGAGCAGCGCCGCGAGCACGACGACCGCGTTGAAGGCCCCGAGGCGCGCCCCGATCGTGCGCGGCCAGCGCCGGAGCGTCCCGCTCTCGAGCGCCCAGGCCGGGGGCGCTCCGCCCGGCGCGAGGTCCGGGGGCGGTCGCCCTCCCCCCGCCAGGCCGTGCGGACCCGGCCCTCGCGCCCCGCCCTCGGGCGGCCCGCCCGGCGCGAGGGGCGGGCTCACGGGGGGGCCTCCGCGCAGAGGTAGCCCTGCCCCCGGACCGTGTGGATCAGGCGCGGGCGCCCGTCCTCCTCGAGCTTGCGGCGGAGGTTCGAGACGTGCGCGTCGAGGACGCTCGGGAACGCGTCGAGCGAGGCGTCCCAGGCCTTCTCGAACAGCATGCCCCGCGTGACGAGCCCGCCGTGCGCGCGCAGGAGCACCTCGAGGATCGCCGTCTCCTTGGGCGTCAGGTCGATCCGCTCGCCGTCGCGCGTGACGGCGCGCGTCCGCAGGTCGAACTCGAGGTCGCCCACGACGAGGCGCGCCGGCTCGAGGCGGCCCGAGCGCCGGGTGAGCGCGCGGAGCCGCGCCAGGAGCTCGACCGTGGCGAACGGCTTGGCGAGGTAGTCGTCGGCGCCGCGGTCGAGCCCGCGCACGCGGTCGTCGACCCCGTCGCGCGCCGTGAGCAGCAGGACCGGCGTGGTGACCGCGCCTCGCCGCAGGTCCGTGAGCACGTCGAGCCCGTCGCGGTCGGGCAGCCCGAGGTCGAGCACGACGGCGTCGTAGGCCGAGCGCCGCGCGTAGGCGAGCCCGTCCTCGCCGCAGCCGACCGCGTCCGTCGCGTAGCCCGCGGCGCGGAGCCGGTCGGCGAGCGCGTCGCGCAGCCCGCGGTCGTCCTCGACGAGGAGCAGCCTCATGCCGGGATCCTGGCCCCCCGCCGTCGGGTGGCGCAACCGCGGGCGCGGGCGCCCACCTCAGCGCCCGCCCCGGGGGCCCCCGAGGCCCCCGGCGAGCTCGAGCGCGGGCCGCGCCGCGTCGTCGGCGCACGGCCGCGCGCCCCCGTCCTCGGCGCGCGCCGGGCC
>JANJTH010000578.1 GCA_024711205.1 Planctomycetota bacterium
GCGCGCGAGCCCGCCGCGGCGGCCCCGGCGAGGGCGGACGAGGCGGGCGCCGGCGGGGCGCCGGCGGGGGAGGCCCCGGCCGACGAGGTGTCGGACCCGCTCTCCGCCTCGGGCGCGCTCGTCGCGCTCGCGACGCGCTCCCGGGCGCGCCGCCTCGAGGGCACGGCGCTCAAGGTCGTGGGGATCGCCGGCGCGAGCCTGCTCATGCCCGGGGTCGGCCTCGTCACGGGCGCGTTCGCGCTGGGCTGCGCGCTGTGGCTGCTCGCGCGCGCCCGCGCGCAGGCGCCCGACACCGCCGCGCTGGTCCGGGGGCGCGCCCGCCTCGCGCTCGGGCTGGCCCTGGCCGCGATCGCGCTCCAGGCCCTCGGCCTGCACGCCTGGCTCGCCCGCTGAGGGCCCTCGAAGAGATCCTCGGCGAGGGCCGCCGCGACGCCAGCGGCGTCGCCTGCGAGGCGGGAGCCACGCGAGCATTCCTGGAGGGACCGTGAGTTGCGACCAACGAAGCAGGCGGCGTCGATGGCGAGCGCGGTCGAGCCGGCGACCTCTTCGAGGGCCCTGAGGGCCCGGGAGCTCGCCCCCGGGCCGGGACCCTAGAAGCCGACGCCCGCGAGGGGGTCGACGAGCGGGTACCGGGCCGAGAGCAGGTGGACGAGGGCGCCGACCGCGGCGCCGAACAGGGCCAGGAGCACGAGCGGGCCGCCGATCCCGACCGCCTGGACCCGGGCGAACGACCGGGCCGGGCGCTGCGGCGCGCGCCCCCGCGCCGCCTCCTCGATCGTCCGCGCGGCGGCCTCGCCGTCCTGCGGGCGCTCCTCGGGCGCGTAGGCGCAGAGGACCTCGTGCAGCGCGAGGACGGCGGCCGGGAGCTGCCGCTGCTTGGCGACCGCGGCCAGCGCCGGGACGGGCGCGCGCCCGCGCGCCGCGATCGCATCCACCGGGTCGGCGGCGCCGACGAGCACCTGCCCCGCGACGAAGCGCGCGAGCACCAGCCCGAGCGCGAACACGTCGCTCGCGGGCGTCGCGGGCCGGCCGTCGAGGACCTCCGGCGCGGCGAAGCGCGGGTCGGCCCCGAGCCCGAGCGTGTCCAGGCCCGGGGGCGGCCCGCGCAGCCCCGGCGGGAGGAGGCCGAGCTTCCCGTCCGGCCGCTTCACGATGCTCCACGCGTCGACCTCGCCGTGCACGACGCCGCGCGCGTGCAGGGCGCCCAGCGCGCGCGCGAGGCGCGCCCCGTGCTCGAGCGCCGCCTTCGCGTCGAGGGCCTCCTCGCCGAGCCGCTCGAGCGGCGGGAGGACGACGAACGCCGCGCCCTCGACCACGCCCGCGTCGACGCGCTCGAGCGCCTCGTGCGCCACCGCCTGGCAGCGCGCCAGGCGCTCGGCCAGCGCGCGGTGCAGCGCGCCGGACGGGCCCTCGAGCGGGAAGGCGGTGAGCATGGCGGAGCGGTCGCCCTGCTCGACCACGTAGCGCGGGCGCGCGCCCGCCTGGAGCAGGCTCGTGACCGTCCACCCCGCGTGGGTCGTCCCGGGCGCGAACGGGTCGCCGCTGCCCCCTCGGTCCCCGCTCAACGCCCCTCCAGCTCCTCGAGCATGCCGTCGAGCGCCTGCGCCGCGGCCTCGACGAGCGCGCGCCCGCGCTCCGCGTCCTGCACCGGCCGCACGACGAGCTCGTCGCCCGCCTTGTCGAGCGGGCGCTCGATCGTGCCCGGGTCGAGCACCCGGGGGGTCGCCCGCGCGCCCCGCCCGACGTCCTCAAGGAACATGTGGGCCCACTTGAGGTAGCCGCGGCCCCAGCTCGCGTTCACGTCGAGCCCGAGGATGATGACGAGCCGGTGGTCGGGGCCGAGGCGCTCGCGCAGCGGCTCGAAGGCCGGCTCGCTCGAGGGGACCCGCGCGTTGGCCTGCCGCGCCGCGGCGAGGCCGCGGCCGTCGTCCCGGACCGCGAGCCGCGCGCCGGGGTCGGGCGGCGACGGCGCCGCGAGGCTCGAGTCCCGGCGGATCTGCACGAGCCGGAGCCTGAGCTCGGGCTCGAGCAGCTCGGACAGGCGGAACGTGCGCGACTGCCGGGCCCACCCGTCGGCCCCTGCGACGAGCGACGTCTCGAGCGCGGGGTCGAGCGGCACCGGGAGGAGCCAGCGCGCCTCCTTCCCGTCCCGCTCCCGCGTCTCGACCCGGCGCCCGTCCTGCTCGAGCGCCGCGTGCGCCGGCTCGACGAACAGGCGCACCATGACCGACAGGTCGCCGAACAGGTCCGCCGCGTCCATGTGCTCGCGCATGAGCCGCTGCGCGCCCGCCAGCGCATCCGGCGAGGCGAAGGCGGCCCGGTCCCGCAGGACCTTGACCTGCGCCGCCACCTGCTCGCGGTAGGCCGCGACCTCCGCGCGCGCCGCGTCCACTCGGGCCCGCAGCGCGTCGGTCCGCGCCGCGGCGCGGAGCGCCGCGAGCGCCTCGTCGGCCGCGCGGGTGTCGGACCTCGACCGCCAGGCGAGGGTCTCCCGCGACCGCGCGAGGAGCGCCCAGTCGGCCTCGAGCGCGTCGATCGCGGCGGACGTCGCGGGCACCTGCGCCAGCGTGAGGTGCGGCCACGCCGGCGCGAGCTGGGCGGGCCACGCCTCGAGGCGGACCTGGCTCGCGATCGCGGCGAGCTCGCCGAGCCGGCCGCGGGCCTCCGCGAACCGCCGGGCGTCCACGTCGGCCCGGACCGCCGGGACGACCTCCACCCACTGCCGGCGGAGCTCGAGCTCCGCGCCGAGGAGCCCGGCGGCGAGCGCCGTGAGCAGCGTCAGCGCGAACAGCAGGCGGCGCAGCGGCCGCAGCGCCTGGACCCCGCTCGCCGCGACCGCGGCGCGCAGGGGCGCGCCGGTGGCCCCGGCCTTGGCGAAGCGCGCCGCGAGCGCGCGCCGGGCGTCCCGGGCGAGCAGGGGGGCGACCTCCCGGACGAGCGCGCCGGCCGCCGCGAAGTCGCGCCCGCGCAGCATCGTTTCGAGGAGCAGGTCGCGCTGCTCCGGCGCCCGGTCATCGAGCCGCTCGAGGTGCGACCGCGCGCGGGAGGGGAGCCCCCACTCGCTGTAGAGGCGGACGAGCTCCTGCCGGCCGTGGCGCTCCTCGCCGGCGCGCCCCGCCGCCGCGAGTGCCGCGACGAGCCCCTCGCGGGCGGCCACGTCGTCGGGCTGCGCGGCCGCCGCGGCCCGGTAGGCGACGATCGCGAGGTCGTGCCGGCCGTCGGCCCGGAACCCGTCGCCCGCGAGCCGGTTGAGCTGCGCCGCCTTGCGCGGCTCGCTGCGCAGGAGCTGCCGCGCGAGGTGGTGGCAGCGGAGCGGCGGGTCGAGCCCCTCCTCGACCCGCGCCTCCGCCTGCTTCGCGCGCCGGGCCGCGACCGTGGGCGGCGGCCGCTTCACGACGGCCTGCCCCATGTCGAGCAGGTCGAACGTGGCCCAGGCCGCGTCGAGCGCGTCGAGGCCCGCCTCGCCGGCGGCGTGACCGAGCAGGACGCCCTTCGGGTGCGCCTGCACCGCCCGGAACAGCCGCGCCGCGACGGCCTCCTCGCCCTCGGGCGGCGGCGCGCCGTGCACCGAGACGACGCAGTCGAGGCCGTGGACCTTCGCGTGGAGATCGGCGAGCTCGGCGAGCCCGCGGTCGATCTGCCCGAGCAGCGCCTGGACGTCGCCCTCGACCTCGATCACCGCCTCGGGCTTGCGCGGCGGCGGGCTCGCCACGAACAGCGCGGTCGGGTCCTCCCAGAACAGCGCGCACAGGAACGCCCGCGCGAGCCCGGCCGCACCGCCCGGCCCGAGCTCGGCGCCCGAGGCCTCGACGCTCGCCCCCCCCGGCTCGACCACGAGCCGCAGGTCGCGGAGCCCCGTCGTGACGACGATCGCCCCGCGGCCGGCCTGCCGGAGGCGGGCGAGGACCTCGCGGCCGCTCGCCGCCGAGAACTCCACCGGAAGGCTCGAGGCCCCTTCGCTCACGGCACCTGACCGCCGCGCGCCCTCGGCCCTCGGCCCGGCGTTCGGCCGGGGGAGGCTATCGCAGCGCGCCCGGCGCAGCAAGCGCGGCTCACGGGCCCCGGCTCGCCGGACGAGGCGCGGTTACGATCCGGCCGGAGGCGCCGCGCTCGGGCGCGGCGAGGGTGGGTATGGCGTCGCACGCGCTGGGAGTCGACCGCCCTCGGGGCCCGGCCGGAAGCGCCGCATGTTCGTCGTCCTGACCGCCGCGGCCGGACCCGAGCGGGGCGAGGTCATCCCGATCGAGCAGGGGACCAAGCTCTCGATCGGGCGCTCGTCGTCGGCCGGCCGGAAGGTCCGCGACACCCACCTCTCGCGCCTGCACCTCGAGGTCGACTTCACCGGCCAGCGCGCGGTCGTCCGCGACCTCGACAGCCGCAACGGGATCTACGTCAACGGGGACAAGACGAAGCAGCGGACCCTCGCCCAGGGGGACCGGATCCTCGCCGGGGAGCAGGTCTGGGACGTGTCCTACGTCGACGACCTGCTCACGCTCGGCGACGAGACCGAGGAGACGGTCAGCTTCCTCGACCAGCCCAACCCCTGCGAGCTGTGCGGCCGCTCGATCACGCTCGCGACCTTCGCCGACGGGCAGGTCCTCGAGCGCGACACGCGCTACCTGTGCCCCGACTGCAGCACCGTCGTCACGTTCGACTCGCGGGAGTTCCACGGGTTCGAGGTCCACCAGAAGCTCGGCGCGGGGGCCGCGGGCCTCGTCTACCGGGCCACGCAGCTCGTGCTCGGGCGCGAGGTCGCGCTCAAGATCCTCCGCAAGCGCGACGGGCTGACGCCCCGCGCCGAGGCGCGCTTCCTGGGCGAGGCGGCGACGATCTCGAAGCTCGACCACCCGCGGATCGTGAAGGTCTACGACGCGTGCCGGTTCCCCGGCGGCTACTTCATCGTCATGGAGTACTTCCCGGGCAAGGACCTCCAGGCCCTGATCGAGGACCACGGGACGCCCTCGCTCGCGATCGCGCTCTCGATCGGCCTCCAGATGTGCGACGCGCTCGCCTACGCCGCGTCGGAGGGCGTCGTCCATCGCGACGTGAAGCCGGCGAACATCCTCTACCGGGCCAAGGACGGGATCGCGAAGCTGTCCGACTTCGGGCTCGCCAAGCGGATCGGCGTCTCGGCGGGCACGCGCGACGGCGAGGGGATCGGCACGCCCTGCTACATGCCGCCCGAGCAGGTCCACGACGCGCGCAACGTCGACCACCGCGCCGACGTCTACTCGCTCGGCGCGAGCCTCTACCACCTCCTCTCGGGCCGCTACCCGATCATCGCGAGCACGCTGCACGAGTTCATGACGGGGATCCTCGAGAAGGACCCGCCCCCGCTCGAGCGCTTCAACCCGCAGGTCCCGCCGGAGCTGGGCGACGTCGTCCGCAAGGCGATGCGCAAGAAGGCGGCCGAGCGGTTCGAGAGCGCGCTCGCGATGCGCGAGGCGCTCGACCTGGTGCGCCGCAAGCACGGGATCGCGCCGCCCCCGAAGCTCGCGCCGTGACGGCCGTGAAGGTCATCCTCCTCGCGACCGCGGGCTGGCACGCGCTCGCCGTGTGGCACTTCACGCTCTTCCCGGCCCGGACGCTCGCGCGGACGACCCGCGAGCGCCCGGTCGCCGCGATCCCGACCGAGCTGTTCCGCTTCCTCGGCGCCATGAACCTGCCGTGCGTGCTGCTCGCCGCGGGCGCCGCCCTGGCCGGGCTCGAGGCGCGGCGCCTCGCGCTCGCCTGCCTCGTCGTCGCCAACCTGGGCCAGGCCGCCCTGGACCTGCGCGTGCACCGCCTCGGGCTCGCCCAGGGGCCCTTCTTCCGCGCGATCTTCGCGGGCGACCTCCTGTTCGCGGCGCTCTCGGGCCTGGGCCTGGCCCTCGACGGCCCGGGCGGGCCATGAGCGCCGCCGCGCGCGGGGGCGCCTCGCCCGGCGCGGCGGGCGCCGCGGCCCCGGGTGAC
>JANJTH010000608.1 GCA_024711205.1 Planctomycetota bacterium
CTCGCCGTGCTCGACCCGGCGGGGCAAGGCGCCGGCGGCGAGGCGCCGGCGGGCGCGCGCGTCGTCCGGCTCGCGCGGCGGGAGGGGGCCTGGCGGCCGGCCTGGACGGTGGCGCGGCCGGCCCGCGGCGTCGACGCGACGACGGTCGACCTCGACGGGGACCGCGTCCCCGAGGTGCTCGTGGGCGGCCCGCTGGCCTGCCTGCGCGGCGCCGACGGGACCGAGGTCTGGACGCAGCGGCTCGGCGGCGCGCCCGAGGCGCTCGGGAGCTCGGGCCCGCGCTTCGCCGCGGGCGAGCCGGCCCTGTGCGTGGGCCCGCGCGACCCGAGCCGCCCGGGGCTGGCGGCCACGCTCGTCGCGCACGACGTGCGCGGGAGCCCGATCTGGGAGGCGCCGCTCCTCGTCGACGCCGAGCCGGCCGCGGGCGACGCGCCGCGGCGCGTGCTCACGGACGCGCGCCTCCCGCTCGTCGTGGCCCTCACGGGGCGGCGGCTGCTCGGGCTCCAGCGCACGGACGGGAACCGGCGCTGGACGCTCGGCGCGCTCGACGTGGTCGACGCCGCCCTCTCCGGGCAGGCGCTCGCGCTCACGCGCGCCGACGGCGCGCTCGAGGTGGTCGACGCCGTGACCGGCGCGGTCCGCTGGCGGCGGGTGCTCGCCGGGGCCGGCGCCGGCCGCGCGCCCTCGGGGCCGCTGTTCCTGCCGGCCCCGCCGGCCCCCGAGGGGGCGCCGCCGCCCGTCGACGCGGTCGCGGTCGTGACCCCCCAGGGCGCGCTCGCGCGCTTCGCCGTCGACGACGGGGCGTTCCTGGGCGAGACGCGCCCCCTCGACGGCCTCTACCGGCCGCGGCTCGAGCGGCTCGACGGCGGGCTCGTGGCCCTCTGGACGGACGACGGCTACGTCGAGGCGCGCGCGCTCCCGGCGCCCGCGCGGCCCGCCGCGTCGCGGCGCGTGCGGGTGCTCGAGCAGGTGCGCCGGCTCGAGCAGGGGGCCGCGTTCGTGCTCCCGGCGGTCGAGGCGCTGCGGGCGCTGGCCCGCGAGGACCCCGACGACGCGCTCGCGCAGCAGGCGCTCTGTCGGGCGCTCGCCGCGTCGGGCGACTGGGCGCGCGCGCTCGAGGCGGCGCGCGCGGCGCTCGCGATCCGTCCGGACCTCCCGCTCGCGCTGCGGGTCCGGCTCGAGGCGAGCTTAGCGCTCGACCGCGACGTCGACGCCGCGATCACGCGGCTCGAGGAGCTCGCGCGCGTCGACCTCGTGGCCGCGGGCGAGGCCGCCGTGACGCTCGCCACCGGCCTGACCGGGGCCCCGCCCGCGGCCGGGGCGGCCGCGCCGCCCGCGACCCAGGCGGCCGACGACGCCGCGCGGCTCCTGCGCCGCGCGCGCGACCTCGCGCCGGGCGACCCCACCGTGCGCCGGCGGCTCGGCCTGGCGCTCCTCGCGGGGATCCCCGGGCTGGCGCTCTGGAGCCGGGCGACCCCCGACGAGCTGGCCGACCTGCGCAAGCGGGCCGCCGAGGCGCGGGTCGAGCTCGTGGTCTCGCTGACCCGCCAGGACGACGTCGAGGCGCGCGCGGCCGCCCTCGTGGCGCTCGTGGTCGAGCGCCGCGTGACGGCGGTGTTCATGGCCCGCCGCCCGAGCCGGGCCGACCACGAGCGGCTCGGCCTGCTCGCGGGCCTGGGCGAGGGCCTCGTCGCCCAGGCCCGCGCGAGCGCCGACGACGACCGCCTGCTCGGGCTCGCCAGGCGCCTCGTCGCGCTCCCCGACGACCAGGACGCGCGCGACCTCGCCGACGCGCTCGCGGCGCTGCGCCCCGCCTGGAAGGAGCCGCTCGCCGCGATCAAGGGCCTGCGGCCGTAGCGTCGCCCGGCCCGGAGCCGCCGGGGCGCGCCCGGGGCGAGCGCGGGGGGCGGAGACGGAGCGCGAGAGCGAGGGGGCTCGTGCCCGCGGGAACGGGAACGGGGGGAGCTTCGCCCGGGGGCGAGGGGCGGAGGCGGGCGGCCAGGGGCCCGTGCGCGGAGGGGCCCGGCCGTGCGACCCTCTCCGGGCGGCCGGGGCGGCGGCGGCGCGGGAGGGGGCCTGCGTGGACGAGGTGCAGACGGGCGGGCGCGCGCCCGGCGCGCCCGACGTGGCGGGTGCGCCACGCGAGCCCCTGGCGATCGTCGGCGTCGGGCTGCGGCTCCCCGGCGGCGTGTCGTCGCTCGCGGACCTGCGGGCCATGCTCCTCGCGGGACGGACGGGCGTGCGCGAGGTCCCGGCCGACCGCTGGGACGCGGCGGCGCTCCACCACCCCGACTTCCGCAAGCGCGGGCACGTCCACACGACGCGCGGCGGATTCCTCGACGGGGTCGACCTGTGGGACGCCGGGTTCTTCGGGATCGCGCCGACCGAGGCCGTGCGCATGGACCCGCAGCAGCGCCTCGCGCTCGAGGTCGCCCACGAGGCGCTCGAGGACGCGGGGCTGCGGCTCGACGAGGTAGCGGGCGCGCGCGCGTCGAGCTTCGTCGGGGTGGGCAACTACGACTGGGGGACGATCCAGACCGAGCGCGCGCGGATCGGGCCGACGAGCAACACGGGGTCGGCGGGGAGCATCGTCGCGAACCGGATCGCGTTCCTGTTCGACCTGCGCGGGCCGAGCGTGGCCGTCGACACGGCGTGCTCGTCGGCGCTCACGGCGCTGCACCTGGCCTGCCAGACGCTCTGGGACGGGACGTGCGACCTGGCGCTCGCGGGCGGCGTGAACCTGATCCTGCGCCCCGAGTCGAGCATCGGCTTCAGCAAGGGCGGCTACCTCTCGCCCGACGGCGAGTGCCGGGCGTTCTCGGACGACGCGAACGGCTACGTGCGGAGCGAGGGCGCCGCGCTCGCGGTCCTCATGCCGCTCGCGCGCGCCCGGGCCGAGGGCCGGCGGATCCACGGGCTCGTGCGCGCGACGGCGAGCAACCAGGACGGGCGCACGCCGGGCATGACCATGCCGAGCCAGGCCGCGCAGGAGGACATGCTGCGGGCGGCCTACGCGCGGGCGGGCGTCGACCCCGCGCGCGTGGCCTACGTCGAGGCGCACGGGACGGGCACGCCCGTGGGCGACCCGATCGAGGCGACGGCGATCGGGCGCGTGCTCGGGGCCGGCCGGCCGGCGGACCGCCCGCTGTGGCTCGGGTCGGTCAAGACGAACGTCGGCCACCTCGAGACGGCGGCCGGCATGGCGGGCCTGCTGAAGCTGCTGCTCGTCCTCGGCGACCGCACGGTCTACCCGAACCGCCTCCTGCGCGCGCCGAACCCGGCGATCGACTGGGAGGGGCTCCGCCTGCGCGTCGCGACGGCGCCCGTCCCGCTCGCGGACCAGGGCCCGCTCGTGGGCGGCGTGAACGCGTTCGGGTTCGGCGGCACGAACGCCCACGCCGTGCTCGAGGGGCCGCCGGCGCCCGCGCCGCGGCCGGCGCCCGCGCCGCGGCCAGCGCGCGGG
>JANJTH010000619.1 GCA_024711205.1 Planctomycetota bacterium
GCCGCGCGCGGGCCGCCCGCGCGCCGGCGCGGGGCGGGCCTGTGAACGGAGGGATCCGGGGGCGCGCCGCGGCGCTGCTGGCCGCGACGTGCCTGACGGCGTGGCCCGCGCGCGCGCAGGAGCCCGAGGTGCTCGCGATCCGCGCGGGCAAGGTCGTCACGATGAACGCGCGCGACGAGGTGCTCGACGGGGCCGTCGTGCTCGTGCGCGGCGGCACGATCGTCGCGATCGGCCGCGACGGCGAGGTCGCGCTCCCCCAGGGCGCGCGCGTCCTCGACGCGCGCGACCTGTGGCTCGTGCCCGGCCTCGTCGACGCGCACAACCACACGGCCGGGTCGCTCTCCGACCTGAACGACGGGGTGTGGCTGACGAACCCGGGCCTGCGGACGGTGGACACGATCGCGCCCGAGACGTCCCGCCTGCGCGACGCGCTCGCGGGCGGGGTCACGAGCGTGCTCCTGATCCCGGGCAGCGGCAACAACATGTCGGGCTTCGGGACGGTCACGCGCACGGCCGGGCGCACGGTCGAGGACATGGTCCTGCGCGCCCCGGGCTCGATCAAGATCGCGCAGGCAGGCAACCCGGAGCGCTACTGGTTCGGCGTCGGGCGCGCCTACATGAACTGGAACCTCGCGCAGACGCTCGAGAAGGCGAAGGCCTACCACGAGGCCTGGACGGCCTGGGAGGCGGCCGACGCGGCGGCGCGCGAGGGCCGCGGGCCGCCGGCGGGCCCGGCCCCGGCGCGGGCGCTCGAGTGGGAGGGGTTCCGCGGGCTGTTCCGGCACGAGTTCCCCGCGTCCGTCCACACGCAGATGTACCAGGTGCTCCACAAGACGCTGCTCATGCTCGACGAGCGGTTCGGGCTGCACGTCGTGCTCGACCACTCGACGTTCGACGCGTTCAAGCTCGCGCCGCTCGTGAAGGGCCGGGCGAACGTGATGACGATCTGCGGGCCCCGGCAGTTCTGGTTCGACCGGACCGAGCGGCGGATCGTGGGCGTCGCGGCCAAGTGGATGGAGGGCGGGCTCACGGAGCTCGGGATCAACACGGACGCGCCGGTCGTGCCGCAGGAGGAGCTGACGCTCCAGGCCGCGCTCGGGAGCCGCCTCGGGCTCGACCCCTACCAGGCGCTCCGCGCGCTCACGATCGTGCCGGCCAGGGCGCTCAAGATCGACCGCGTGGTCGGCTCGATCGAGGTCGGCAAGGAGGCCGACCTGGGCCTGTGGACCGGCGACCCGATCGACCCGCGGCACGCCTGCCGTGTCACCCTCGTGCGCGGGCGCGTCGTCTACGACGCGGACCGCGAGCGGCGGCGCTTCTGACGAAGTTCGAGGGGACTGCGCGGGGTGGTGGGCGGGGCGGTGCGGAGTGGGACGCTGCGCGCGGGCGCCTCGGGCGGCTCGGGGGGGAGCTGGCGAGCGCGGTGGGGTGACGGGGGCGGCGCGGGGTCGTGGGCGGCGCGTGGTGAGGCTGGACGCTGGGAGGCGGGGGACGTGACGAACAGGCAGGGTGCCGTGAAGGCGCGCGTGGGCCGGGCCGGGGCGTCGGGGCTCCTGGCGGCCGCGCTGGCGCTCGGCGTGGGGACGGCGTGGGCGCAGGGGGCGCCGGCGGGCGGCGCGGCGCCGGCGGAGGCCGGGGCCGACGACGACGGCGAGGGCGAGCTCGTCGTGCTGCGGGCGGCGCGGGTGATCACGGTCGACGGCGCCGAGCACGCGCCGGGCGTGGTCGTCTTGCGCGGCCGGCGGATCGAGGCGGTGGGCCCCAAGGTCGCGGCGCCTGCGGGGGCGCGCGTCGTCGACCTGGGCGACCGGGTCGTCATGCCGGGCCTCGTGGTCGCGCGGACGCGGCTCGGGCTGCGCGGCTACGAGCGGAGCGGGAACCGGGCCGACCTCTCGGCCGAGGCCGAGCTCCTCGCGGCGCCGGGCCGCTTCGCGGCGGCGCGGCGGGCCGGGGTCACGCTGCTCGGGGTGATCCCCGCGGGCGGCGGGATCCCGGGGCAGGTCGTCGCGGCGCGCCCGCTCGACGGGCCGGCCGCGGAGGTGCTCGTGCCGGGCTGCGACCTCCTGCGCGTCCGGTTCGCGAGCCTGCCGGGCGACAAGGCGACGCTGCGCGACGCGCTGCGCGGGGCACGGCAGGCGATCGAGCGCGAGGACAAGGCGCGGGCCGAGCACGAGGCGAAGCAGAAGCAGCTCGCGGCCGAGGCCGAGAAGGCGAAGGCCGCGGGCTCGACGGCGCCGGTCGCGAGCCCGCAGGCGTTCGCGCCGCCGCAGGTGCCCCCGCCGCTGCGCCCGTTCGTGGCGCTCCGGCGCAAGGCGCCGGGCGCGCCCCGGCTGCTCGTCGAGGTCTCGAGCGCGAGCGACGTCGTGCACTTCGACGACGCGCGCGAGGACCTCGACCTGGCGCCCGTGTGGTTCGCGAGCAACGGCGTCCAGGGCGACCTCGAGCGCGCGGTCGAGCGGCTCGCGAAGGGCGAGGCCACGGTCGTCTGCTACCCGCGGCTGAGCTACGAGGTCGCGACGCGCACGCGGCGCAACGTCCCGGCCGAGCTCGCGCGCGCGGGCGCGCGCGTCGCGTTCGTCCCGCAGGGCGAGGACGCGGCGGGGCTCGCGCGGCTCCTCGAGGCGGCGGCGCTGCTCGTCCGCGAGGGGCTCCCGCGCGACGTGGCGCTCGCGGCGCTCACGCGCAACGGGGCCCGCGCGCTCGGGGTCGAGGGCGAGACGGGCGCGCTGGTCGCGGGCCGGCGCGCCGACCTGCTCGTGCTGCGGGGCGACCCGCTCGAGCCGGGCGCCGAGGTCGAGCAGGTGTGGATCGAGGGCCGGCAGGTGTGGCCCGAGGAGGACCGCCCATGACCCGCCGCGACGCGGCCCGCGGCGGCGCCGCCCGGGGCCTGGCCCTCCTGCTCGCGCTCGCGCCGGCGCTCCTCGCGCCGGCCCTGCTCGCCGAGGCGGCCCGCGCCGACGAGGGCTGCGAGGAGCCGCCCGGTGACCCCGTGATCGTGGGCGACGGCGCGGACCCGGTCTGCGAGGAGGACGGCGAGGAGCACGGGCCCGACGCGGACGAGGGCGGCGGCGACGCGCCGGCCGGGGGGGACGGCAAGCCCGCGGACCCGGCGGCCAAGCCCGACGACGAGGGCGAGGGCAAGGGGGCGCGCTGGTTCGCGGTGCACGCGGGGGAGCTCCACACGGGCGCGCGGCAGGTCCTGCGCGACGTGACGGTGCTGGCGCGCGACGGGCGGATCGTCGCGATCGGCCACGACGTCGCGCTCCCGCCCGGGACCGAGGTCCTCGACGCGCGCGGGCTGCGGGCCTACCCGGGGCTCGTCGCGTTCGAGGCGTCGGGGCTCGTGGGCGGCGCGCCCGAGGACTCGACCGACGTGTATTCGCTCGACCTCCAGCTCGCGCTCTCGGGCGGGGTCACGACGGTCGCGCAGGGGACGACCGTGGCCAAGCTGACCTGGGGCACGCTCGAGGGCCACCTCGTCGCCCGGGACGCCTACCTGCGGCTCGACGCCTCGTCGCGCGGGCTGCGCACGCTCCGCGACGAGCTCGAGCGGCTGCGCGCCTACCAGCGCAAGAAGCGCGCCTGGGACCTCGACCGCGCGCGCGGGCTGCCGGACGCGCCCGAGCCCGACCGGCGCTGGATCTCGGGGCGGCTCGCGCAGCTCGAGCGCCTGCTCCAGGGCCAGACCCGTGGCGTCCTGGCCGCGTCGGATCGGGCCACGCTCACGGCGGTCGCGACGCTCGCGCTCGACTTCCAGGTCCGCCTCGTCGTCGTGGGCGCCGAGGAGGCCTGGACGGTCTCCGACCTGCTCGGGCGGGCCGGCGTGGCCTGCGTCGTCGTCTCGCGCAGCCGGCGCGACGAGGACGCGCGCCGGGCCCAGGACACGGGCTGGACGATCGAGAACGCCGCGCGCCTCCACGCGCGCGGCGTCCCGGTCGCGCTCGTCCCCGGCTCGCGCGGCGTGAGCCTGGGCGGGCTCGGCGGGCGCGACCTCATGACCTTCAACCTCGAGGCCGCCTTCGCGGTGCGGGGCGGGCTCTCCGAGCAGGACGCGCTGGCCGCGATCACGCTCGTGCCGGCCCGCCTGCTCGGCGTCGACGACCGCGTCGGCTCGGTCGAGGTCGGCAAGGACCTCGACCTCGCGCTCACGCGCGGCGACCTGCTCCGCTACACGACGCTCGTCGAGTACACGGTCGTCCACGGGCGCGTCGCCTACGACAAGGCGAAGGAGCCGCTCCTGCGCGCCGTCCGCTCGCGCGACCACGACGGCCAGACCGTCCCGATCCCCCAGCTCTGGCCGCGCCGCGTGGGCGAGCCCGAGCCGGAGCTCCCGCCCGCGGAGCGCTGAGAGCCCTTGAAGAAATCGCCGGCTCGGCCGCGCTCGCCATCGACGCCGCCTGCGTCGTTGGTCGCAACTCACAGTCCCTCCAGGAATGCTCGAGTTGCTCCCGCCTCGCAGGCGACGCCGCTGGCTTCGCGGCGGCCTTCGCCGAGGATTTCTTCAAGGGCTCTGAGCGGAGGGCTGAGCGGAGGGGAGACTCGCTCGCCCGACGTCCCGGAGGCCGCCGCGCCGCGCGACCCCGCCGCTACGGCGGGTCGCTCGCCTCGGCGGCGCCGGCAGGCGCTCGACCCGGCCTGCCGCGCCCGAGCAGCAGCGCCCCGAGGAGGAGCCACCCGGCCGCCGTGGGGATCGCGGCGGCGGCGCCCTGGAGCGCGCGCAGGCGCGAGGCGTCCGTCCCGCCAGGGGTCTGGAGCCACGGCGGCGCGGCGGCCCGGTCCCGCGCAATCGGACCCGGCGGGAGCACGGTCAGGTGCGCCCCGCCCTCGCCCGAGAGCTGCGTGGCGCCGGAGGGAGCGGTGTGCAGGAGGAGCTTCCCGCCCTCGTCGGCGAGGTGGAGCCTGCCGACCTCCGGGACGTCGGACGGGAGCCAGTGCACGGAGGCGTCGACGCAGGCCACGTTCGTCCCCGCCTCGTGGTTGCCCGCGAGGCCGCGCTGCGCCGCCGGGTCGCCCCGGTGCGCGCGGTCCGCGGCGAGCAGCTCCACGCTCCGCGCGCTCGAGCTCATGCCCTTGCGCGTCCAGCCGTAGGAGAGCTCGTGCGTCTCGAGCAGGGTCGGGTCGTCGTCGCCCGCCGCGATCGGGCCGACGTCGCCGGGCGCCGCCGACGTGGCGCCCCGCCAGCGCCACGCGCGGGGGTCGAGCCGCCCCGGCGTGTCGCGCGGCTCCGCGCCGTCGTCCGACGCGGGGCAGACCCAGCCCCGCGGGTCTTCGTGGTCGCCGAGCCAGTGCAGCGCCCGGACCTTCCTGGGCGTGTCGGGCGTCTCGATGTCCCCGTCGAGGTCCCTGATCCTGGCGACGTGCGGGAAGAAGCGCCGGGCGTCCGCATACTGGACCGCCGCGAGCCCGAGCCGCCGGAGCTGGTCGGCGCAGCGCGTCCGGTCGGCGCGCGCCCGCGCGTGCGCGAGGGCGGCCGGCAGCAGGGCGACTGCGAGCGCCCAGAGGACCGTGCAGGCCACGCCGCAGCCCACGGCCCTGCCGCGCGCCGACCGCGCGCCGGGGGGCTCCGGGGCGCCAGGGCTCATGCCGCACGGGACCGCGGCGCGCCGTTCACCCGCGCCCGGCGCGGGCGGCGACCGGGCGAC
>JANJTH010000628.1 GCA_024711205.1 Planctomycetota bacterium
GGGGGCCCGAGCAGCACGCCGCGCTGTCGGCGCTCCTGCGGCGCGCGCTCGAGGCGGGTGACGCGTGGGTCGCGGGGCAGGCGCTCGCAGGGCTCCCGCCGCTCCTGCGGCTCGGGCTGCGCGCGGACGCGGCGCTGCTCGCGTGCCTGGGGGCGCGCGCGGCGCGAGCGGGCGCCGACGCGGCAGGGGTCGGCGCGGCGCTGTGGACGGCCGCGCGCTGCGGCCACGACATGGCGCCGGCGATCGCGTGCTTCGCCGAGGACGCGGGGGAGGAGAGGGAGGCGGAGGCGGAGGGGGAGGCGGGGGCGGCGGCGCTCGCATGGGGCCGGAAGGGCGCCTCGCCGGCGCTGGCGCGGCGCCTCGCGGAGCGCGGGGTCGTGGAGGTCCTGCCGGAGGGCGTGGCGTACGCGCGACGGCACGCTCCGGACGACACGGAGCGGTACCCGACCTGGTCGGGCGTCGAGTGCGGGGCCTGCGGCGGCAAGGACACCGTGTGCATTCACCACGACGCCTTCGGCAGCAACGCGGGCGGCTGGGAAGGGGGGGAGCTCCTGTGCCGGGCGTGCGGGCTGTACACGTTCACGGAGCGCGACTGGGGGTGAGGAGGAAGAGAAGAGGGGGGAAGAGAAGAGGGGGAGGGGGAAAAGGGAAGAGAAGAAGGAGGGCAAGGGCACGGGCAAGGGCAAGGGAGGAGGGGACCTTGCGTGACCGCGGGCGTGACCGCGGGCGGGACCGGGAAGAGGGCGCCCTGCGAGGGGGAGGGTGGGAGGGCGTCGACTACACTCGTGCCCCATGCGCTGGCTCGATCTCGGGCGGTTCGCCGCCCTCCAACTCAAGCAGAACCGCGGGCGCTCCGTGCTGACGGCCACGGGCGTCGCCGTCGGCGTGTTCGCGCTCACGACGATCGTCGCGATCGGGCGCGGGCTCGAGCTCGCCGTCACGAACCAGCTCACCGACGACGAGAGCCAGACGCGGATCGTCGTCCGGGCGGGCTTCGGGCCGGGCGGGCGCAACGGCGACCCGATCGAGGTCGAGGGCGTGACCGACCCGGCCAAGGTCGACCGCCTCCGCAAGGCGATCGCGAAGCGCCGCCGCGGCGGGCCGGGGCAGCTCCGGCGCACGCTCGTCACCCACGAGGCGCTGGCCGCGATCGCGAGCCGCGACCACGTGCGCGCGGTGCGCCCGTTCGTGATCGACCGCTTCGAGCTGACGCTCCTCGCGCCCGACGGGAGCGCACCCCCGCCCCCCGCGAGCGCCCCGGCCCCCGACGCCCGGGCGCCCGACGACGCGGCCCCCGGGCTGCCCGCGGGCGAAGGACCGGCCGGCCCCGAGCCGGGCGAGGCGCGCGGGCCGGTGACGGCGCTCTCGTACTCGATCGTCCCGGGCGACCGACGCTGGGCGCGGCGCGTGATCGCGGGCTCGCCCTTCGAGGCCGGCGCACGCGGCGTGTGGGTCCACGAGTACGTCCTCTACCGGTGGGGCTGGCGGACGGACGCCGAGCAGGCGTCGCTGGTCGGGCGCACGGTCCGGCTCGGGCGCTCGCGCGAGGCGAGCGGGCTCGCGGCCGCGCTCGAGATGGCCCGCGGCGCCGGGCTCGACGTCCCCGCCGAGGTCGCGGCCGCCGAGCCCATGCTCCGGGCGCTCGCGGGGCGCAGGGGCGGGGCCGAGGCCGAGGCCCCGGTGCTCTCGCTCGACGTCCCGCTCCTGGGCGTCGTGCGCGAGCGCGTCGAGGAGGACGGGTTCGAGGTCTGGGACGACAGCTTCTCCATGCAGGCCGACCTGTTCCTGCCCCAGCCGCTCGCCGAGGAGCTCTTCCGCGCCGTGCCGAGCAACCAGGCGCGCGGCTACCAGGCGGCGGCCGTCGACGTCGAGTCGCCGGCCCACGTCGACGACGTCGAGCGCGCGCTGCGCGCCGAGGGGTTCGGCACGCAGTCCGTGGGCACGATCCTCGAGCGCGTGGGCCAGGCCCTGGCGATCGTGACGGCCGTCGTCTCGGGGCTGACCGCGATCGCGCTGCTCGTGGCCGTGATCGGGATCGTGAACACGATGATCATGAACGTGAGCGAGCGCACGCGCGAGATCGGCACGCTCAAGGCGCTCGGCGCGACCGACGGGCAGGTCCGCTGGATGTTCGTGGTCGAGAGCGGCCTGATCGGGCTGGCCGGCGGGGCGGTCGGGATCGGGCTCGCCGTGCTCGGGAGCTACCCCGGGGACGCGCTCAACCGCGTCGTCGTCCAGCGCATGACCGAGTACGCCTACCCGGGCTCGATCTTCGAGTTCCCGCCCTGGCTGATCGGGCTCTCGGTCGGCTTCGCGCTCCTCCTGAGCGTCCTCGCGGCGCTGTGGCCCGCGACCGTCGCGAGCCGGATCGACCCGGTCGAGGCCCTGCGCGACGAGTAGCGAGGCGCGAGGGCTCTGAGCTCGGCCGGCCGACCGCAGGGAGGCGGGCCGTCGCCGCTCATGGCCCGACCGCGCCGGAATCTGCAGCGTTTCCCGTTCCCGTTCCCGTTCCCGTTCCTGCGGTCGTGCAGGGACGCTGCCCTCCTCCTGCGGCCAGGAAGTCCGCGAAGCGCGGAACTCGCCCCCTGAACGGCCACGGCGGTCCGAGCGCGGAGCGAACCTCGAGCGGTGGTCCCGTGGGGTGCTCTGGCGGGGGCCCCACGGAGCGCTCAGGGGGGGTAGCCTCGCGCCGGACGCCGGGCCGCTTCGACCGCTCGATCGTGACGTGCCCGGCGGGAGCAGAGTGCGCATGCGAGGCGACGGGGGGCGGGCGCGGGTCGCGATCGTGGGGGGCGGGTTCGGCGGGCTCGCCGCGGCGCGCGCGCTCCGCGGGGCGCCGGTCGAGGTCGTGCTCGTCGACTGCCGGAACCACCACCTGTTCCAGCCGCTGCTCTACCAGGTCGCGACGGCGGGGCTCAACCCGAGCGACATCGCGGCGCCGATCCGCGGGGTCCTGCGCCGGCAGAAGAATTGCCGGGTGCTCCTCGCGCGGGTCGACGCGGTCGACCTGGCGGGCAAGCGGCTCGTGCTCGCCGACGGGGAGCTCGCCTGGGACGCGCTGATCCTCGCGGCGGGCGCGACGACGACGTGGTTCGGCCACGACGACTGGGCGCGCCACGCGCCGGGGCTCAAGTCGGTCGAGGACGCGCTCGAGCTGCGGCGGCGCGTGCTCTTCGCCTTCGAGGCGGCCGAGCGCGAGGACGACCCGGCCGCGCGCGACGCGTGGCTGACCTTCGCCGTCGTGGGCGGCGGCGCGACCGGCGTCGAGCTCGCGGGCGCGCTGGCCGAGCTCTCGCGCCACACGCTCGCGCGCGACTTCCGGCGGATCGAGCCGCGGCGGGCGCGGATCGTGCTCCTCGAGGGCGGCGACGACGTGCTCCCGGCGTTCGCGCCCGATTTGCGTGCGTCGGCCCGGCGCGCGCTCGAGCGGCTCGGGGTCGAGCTCCGCCTCGGGACGCGCGCCGCGCGGATCGACGCCCACGGCGTGGCCTTCACCGACGGCGGCGCGCTGCCGGCGCGCACGGTCCTGTGGGCCGCGGGCGTCATGGGCTCGCCGCTCGCGCGCACGCTCGGCTGCCCGCTCGACCGCGGCGGGCGCGCGCTCGTCGCGCCGACGCTCGCCGTCCCCGGGCGCACGGACGCCTTCGTCGTGGGCGACCTGGCGGCCCTCGAGCAGGACGGCCGGTGGCTCCCCGGCGTCGCGCAGGTCGCGCTCCAGGGCGGGGCGCACGCGGCCAGGAACGCGCTCCGCGGGCTCGCGGGCCAGCCGCTCCTGCCGTTCCGCTACCGGGACCGCGGCAACATGGCGACGATCGGCCGGCGCGCGGCCGTGGCCGACCTGGGCTGGCTCCGGCTCACGGGACCGCTCGCGTGGCTCGCCTGGCTCGCGCTGCACCTCGTGTTCCTGATCGACTTCCGCAGCCGCGTGCTCGTGCTGTTCCAGTGGCTGTGGGCCTACGTGACCTTTCAGCGCGGCGCGCGCCTGATCACGGGCCCCGTCGACGGCGCGCCGCCCGCGCTGCGCGCGCCCGCCGCCTCGACCGCGCCGCCGGCGCCGGAGCCCCCCCGTGACCCCGCCTGAACCCGCGTCCTCGCCGGCCCCCGAGGCCACGCCCGAGGCCGTCGTCCGGGCCTACTGGGCCGCGCTCGAGGCGCGCGACTGGGACGGGGTCGCGGCGCTCCTCGACCCCGGCTTCCGCGCCCACTTCCCGCAGAGCGGCGAGACCTTCGACGCCGCCGGCTGGGTCCGCATGAACCGGGCGTATCCCGGCGACTGGCACCTGCGCGTGGTCGACCTCCTCGTCGCCGCGGCTCCGACCCCCGCCGAGGCCCGGGTCGTCACCGAGGTCGAGGTCGACCTCGACGGGCGGACGGACCGCGCGCTCTCGTTCTTCCGCCTGCGCGGCGGCCGCCTGGCGGACCTGCGCGAGCACTGGCCCGAGCCCTTCCCGATCCCCGCCTGGCGGCTCGGGCCGCTCCAGCCCTGACGCCTTCACCCCGCGGAGCTCTTCCCGTTCCCGTTCCCGTTCCCGTTCCCGTTCCCGCGGTTTCGCAACGCCCTCTTCCCTTGCCCTTGCCCTTGCCCTTGCCCTCCTTCTTCCTCTTCCCTCTTCCTCTTCCCTCTTCCTCCTCCCCTCTTCCCCCTCCTCCGCCCTCCCGCGGTCGCGTGGTATCACGGCCCCGCGTCGGCGCCGCCCGGGCCGGCGCCCCGGAGGTGCCCCGTGCCGCGCCCTGCGCTCGCCCTCGCCGTCCTCCTCCTCGCCGCCCCCGCGCAGGTCGCCCGCGCGCAGGCCCCCCAGCCCAGCGCGGCCGACCGCGAGGCCGAGTACCTCGCCGCCTTCGAGGCCGGGCTCGAGGCGCTCACGAAGCGCGAGCTGGCCCGCTCGGAGACGCTCTTCAAGCGTTGCGTGCAGCTCTTCCCCGACCGCGCGGTCGCGCACTACAACCTCGCCTGCACCTACTCGATCGCGGGCAAGCTCGAGCCGGCGGTCGCCGCGCTCCGGACCTCGTTCGAGCGCGGGTTCATCGACCTGGCCCACGTCGCCCGCGACACGGACCTCGACGCGATCCGTCGCTCCCCCGCCTTCCGGGCCGCGGTGTCCGAGCTCGAGCAGCGGCTCCTCGCGGACGTCGGCCCGCTCCTGACCCACGTGCCCGAGGGCGCGCCGCGCGGCGCGGTCGTGTGGGTCCACGACCAGGGGGCCAGGCCCGAGGCGGACCTCGCCATGCTCCGCGCGGCGCTCCCCGACTGGGTCGTCCTCGTGCCGCAGGGCGTCGCGACGCCGCGCGGCGTCGCCTGGGACGGCCGCTGCGAGTGGCTCGTCACGACCCGCCTGCGCGCTTTCTGGGCCGAGCGCGGGGCCGCGCTCCGCGCGCACGTCGTGGCCGAGGGGGCGCTGGCCCCGCAGGCGCTCGAGCTCGCGGCCAACAACCCGGACCTGTTCCAGGGCGTGCTCGCGGCCGGCTCGAACCTCGGCTACGCCGCCCGGGGCGCCGAGCTGGCGGGCCTGCGCGCGTACCTCGTCGTCGCGCGCGAGGACCCGGGCGAGGTCGCGCAGGGCGTCGTCGCGCGCGACGCCTTCCTGGCCGTCGGCGCCCCCGTCGTCCTCGAGCACTACCCGCTGCCCAAGGGCCTCTCGAAGGACCGCGCGCTCCTCCTCCGCGGGCTCGGCTGGCTCGCGGGCAGCGACGCGAAGCTCCCGGGCGCCGGCGAGGAGCTCCCCTTCTGAGCGCCGGCGCGCCGCCCCCGGCGTCCGGCGGCGAGGAGCACCTCGAGCCGCCGTGCGACGACGGCCTCCAAGACGTCTCCGGCGAAGGCGCTCGCGGGCTCCCGGACGGCGACTCGTTCGACGACGACGACGACGACCTGCCCGACGCGTTCGAGGCCTCGGGTGGCGGGCCCGCGGGCGGCCTCGCGCCGACGCCGCCCGCGCTCGACTTCACGGCCGAGGTCGCGCGCGAGTATGCCGCCGGCGTCGGCGTCGACACGCCCGAGGCCGCGGGCGCCTGCGCCCGGTGCGGCAACTCGTGCCGGTCGGTCTACCTGTGGCAGGGCGACCTCGCGCTGTTCAAGGAGCGCGACACGAAGAAGTGGGTCGAGTACCACGACCTCGAGACGTTCACGGCGAAGATGCCGGACGGCAAGACGTTCTGGGGGGTCAAGCTGGCCCGCCCCTGCCGCCACCTGATCGAGGCCCCCGACGGCCGCGCCGGCTGCGCGATCTACGACCGCCGCCCCTACGTGTGCCGGATCTACCGCGGCCAGAACCCCGACGGCCCGCAGCCGGGCTGTGGGTATCACCCGCCTCCTGGATAGCCTCGCCTCGACCGGGCTGACCTCGACGAGGCCGGTCCGGCGCCGACGGGGCCCTTCCCCACGGGGTCAGCCCTCCTCGTTCGACGACCCGCGCCTCGAGGGCTACCCGAGAAGCGAGCGGGGGGAGCCTTCGGCTCCCCCCGCTCGTTTCTCACTGACCGTCGATCACGGTCGAGATCCCCGTGCCCACGGGGGGCCGGTAGGTGTGCTCGCCGCCGGCCTCGGGCAGGTAGGCGGCCGTGTGCATGTCGGCCGCCGGGATCCAGCCGAACTTGTCGAGCGCGCGCTCGACGTAGAAGTCGTTGCTGAGCGACGACTCGTTCAGGTACATCCGGTCCCACTGGATCGACTTGCCCGCCTTGAGGTCGCGCTCGTCGTAGTAGTTCCGGGTCGGGAACTTGACGAAGAACATCCACTTCGTCTTGCCCTGGTCCTTCGGGTGCGTCGCCGCGAAGTCACCGACCGCGAACGAGTGGCTCTTCGAGATCTCGTAGCTCATGGCGACGATCGGCGAGTAGGCCCCGCGGATCGCGTAGCGCTTCGCGGTCGCGAAGGCCTGGTTCGAGAACATGTGGGTCGGGCCCCAGTTCGTGTGCCGGTCGAGGGCCTGGTTCAGGCGCGCCATGCGGAGCTTGAACGTCGCCTGCGCCGCGCTGTCGCCCGGCGAGAACACGCCGTCCTCGGCGAACCGCGCCCGGTTCGAGGCCGTCACGTTGAACGTGCCGTTGAAGCCCCAGTCCTTGTAGGTGCGGAAGCGCGCGCGCGTGAACGTCGCGACCGTGGCCCGCGTGGGCTCCTTGGCCGCGACCTGCGCCGAGGGGAGCGCCTGCGACTCGAGGCCGATGTCGCCCTGACCCATGACGTCCGGGAACAGCCGGTAGTCGGCCACGCCGTCGCCGTTGCCGTCCTCGAAGTCGATGTAGAGGTGCGGCCCGCCGCCCCGCTCCGACGCCTGGCGCAGGTGCTTGTGGTCGGCGCTCGGGTAGAAGAGGTACATCGCGAGCAGCTCGCGCGTCCGCGCGTAGCGGGTCGCGAACGGGCGCTGGTTGTAGGAGACGTCCGGCGTCGCGCCGGCCCGGAGCTGGGCCTGGAGCATGCGCGCGTAGTGGCGCGACGACCAGATGAAGCCGTTGCACTCCATCCAGTTCGCCTTGAAGTTCTTGTCGCCCCGGAAGTCGTAGCTGTAGCCCAGGTCGGGCCCGGCGGGCGACGGGTCGCAGTGCTGCTGGATGAACCGCGCGAGCCCCTGCTCGTAGGCCTCGATCGTGAACGGCTTGGGCGGGCCCTGCAGCCACTCGGCGAAGATGTAGCGCATCTCGGCGTGGGTCGTCGGCTTGACCGAGTTGTCGACGCGGTTGCAGACGTGCCCGGGCTCGTTGAACGCGTAGTTGAAGCCGCTCGGGTTCGGGTTGAGCTTGGCCTGGCGGGCCGAGTAGACCGCGCTCATGATCCAGCGCAGGCGCGCGTAGCCGTCGCCCGTGAGCGAGTCGAACAGGAACGCCTGGTCGACGGGCGCCGTCTGGGGGCCCTTCTTGTTGACGGGCGCGTGGCTCGCGACGATCTCGAGCTTGCGCTTGATCATGAACGGGTAGTCGCGGTACTCGCCGAGCAGCGTCTTGACGAAGTTCTCGTAGTTCGCGCGCGCGATCCGCTTGTCGAGCGCGGTCAGGCGCCGCGTGCGCTCGGCCGACTCGGGCCGGTTCCACCAGTGCTTGTAGAGCCCGGCGACGCCGTTCCAGTCGTCGTCCTTGTTCAGGCCGTACGACTCGATGTGGTCGCCGTAGCTCATGGTCGAGCGCGAGATCCCGGGGTTGATCTCGTTGCCCTGCGCGTCCCACTGCCCGAACGAGCCCTCGGCCGCGCGGATCAGCGGGTGGTCCCAGTTGACCGTCTGCACGAACGGCGGGCGGTCGATGTACGTGCCGAACTCGTTCTGGTAGACGATCGGCGTCGTCAGGGTCGGGACCTTGTCGACGATCGGCGGGTCGCCGTACGCGCTGGCGGTCACGAGCGTCCCGCACAGCAACGCCGAACCTCCGAGCAGCAGCCTGGACCTCATGCGTTCACCTCGGGCGCTTCGCCCTCTTGCCAGCCGGCAAAGCACACGGCGGCCCAACCTCCGGCTCGGGATTCGGATCGGTCAAACAAGGACTTGCGGCGAGCGTCGCCCGCCGGATTCGGAGGATCGTGCCGCGTGGCACGATCGGGCTCACCAGGCCGGGGCCTCGTCGACCTCGATCCCGGCGGCGACGGCGGCCTTGGCGCCGTCGTGGAGCTCGAGCCCGGGGATCGCCTGCTCGAGGCTCGCGGGGTCGAGCTCGCCCCACTTCGGGAGGCCCTGCGCGAGGTTCCTGCGGTTGCGGAACAGCGCCCGGACGAGCACCTCCGCGACGGCCGGCTCGAGGTCGACCCGCGCGACGAGCAGCGCCCGCGTGGCGATCGAGGGCACCCCGTCCTCGGGGAGGCCGGGGTAGCTCTCGCCGACCAGCAGCGTGTCGGTGTAGGGCGCGAGCGAGGGCACGCCGACGAACGCGTCGCCCGGCAGCCCGCGCAGCGCCGCGAGCGGCTGCCCGCCGACCGCGAACGCCGCGTCGAGGTCGCGCCCGAGCCCGCGCGCCGCGTCGACGGTGGCGACCGCATGCCCGCGCAGGTCGCCTGGCCCGAGGCGCGCCGCTCGCAGGAGCCGCCGGGCGGTCAGCAGGGTGCCCGAGCCGACCTCGCCCAGCCCGACCCGCAGGCCGCGCAGGTCGGCGACGCGGCCGACCTTCGCGCCCGGCGCGCGCACGAGGTGGACCTCCTCGTGGAACAGCGGGGCCACGAGCCGGACCCGCGCGAGCAGCGGCGACGTCGGCCGCGCGCGCAGGCACTCGTGGATCAGGTCCTCCTGCACGAGCGCGAGGTCCGCGAGCCCGCTCGCGACGAGCGCCAGGTTCTCGAGCGACCCGGCCGTCGCGAGCGCCTCGACCGCGGGCAGCCCGCCCTCGGCCCCGGAGGCCCGCCCGATCCCGGCGCCGGCCGCGGCGTACGTCCCCAGGTCCGGCCCGGCGGCGAGCCGCAGCGTGGCCCCCGCCTGCCGCAGGCGCATGGGCGCGCCGGCGAGCGGCGCCGGCGGCTGCTCGCCGCTCGAGAGCTTCGTGTCCCCAGCGAGGTCGCGGCGCGCCACGATCACCAGCGCGACCGAGACCGCCGCGCCGTCCTGCTCCACCTGGTAGGCCGGGTTCGCCTCGACGAGCCGGGCCGCCTCCTCCGCGCGGAGCCGCAGCCCCTGCCCGCCGCCGCCGCCGCCGGCGAACGTGAGCCGGGGCGCGGCCGCGCCGCCCGGCCCCTCGACGAGCGTGACGTTCACGTCGGGCTCGAGCCCGGCCGCGGCGAGGATCGCCCGCGCGGTCTGCCGCGTGCCGCTGCCCTCGCGCCCGGCCGCGACCTGGGCCCCCTGGAGGTCGATCAGCTCGGCCACGCCCTGGGCCGGGTTCGCGAGGCGGATCGTGGCCCGGGCCTCGAGCTTGCCCGCGATCGTGGCGGCCCGCGCGGCCTCGTGCTCCGGCGCCTGCCACACGTCGGCCTGGACGATCGCCAGCTCGGCCTGGCCCAGGACCACGGCGTAGAGCGCCTGGACGTCGGTCTGCACCGCGACGTGCGAGGAGGGCGCGACGCCCTCGCGCGCGAGCTTGGCGCCCGCCTCGAACGCGGCCGTGCCCGCCCCCGAGGTGACGAGGACCGGTCGGTCACCCAGGACGACGGCCGCCTGCGCGGCGGCAGCTCCCCCGGCGGGGGCCTGCCCGCCCGGGCGGTCGTCGGCCGGCGCGGCCTCGGGATCGGACGCACACGCCGCGAGCGCGAGGCACACGGGCAAGGCCCACAACTTCCGCATGACCACCCTCCCCCTCCGGGAAGGGCGCATCGTAGGGCCCGGCCGGGCCGGCGCAACCCCTCGCCTCGCCGCTCCCCCGTCCTCTCGGCGCCACAAGGGGGAGGCGCGCGCGAGGCCAGGGGAGCGAGCGAAGCGAAGGCTGCCGTGGTCGAGCCGGGCAACGGGGCCCACCGAAGGAGCCCGGTCACCGGACTCGCCACGAACGACCTCAAGGTAGCGGGGCGCGCGCGGGGCGTGAAGGGGTCGGGCCGCAAGTGTTGACCGCGCTGTCGATTGTGGCGTCGTGCCCGGCCCCCGGGCGGGGGGCGGCGAGGCGCGCCGGGCTGGCGCTCGCCCGGCGCGCGGCGGCGCGTGCGACGATCGCCCGCCCGAGCGGCCCGTCGCGCACGCGCGACGGCCGCCGCCCCGACCGCCCCGAGCCCGACCCGCGCCATGGACCGCCGCCTCCGATCGCTCGAGCGCCGCAGCCGCGCCGCGGACGACCCCGACGACCGGGCGCGCCTGCGCGCGCAGCTCCGGCGCGTGGCCGACCTCGAGGACCGCGTGGCGTGGCGGCAGGCCGCCGACGCCGCGCAGGACCTCGTGATCGACGCGGTGGTCCGCCTGCTGGGCCCCTCGTGGGCCGCGCTCGACGCCGGCGTCTTCGCGTGCAACGGCGAGGCGCACCGCGTCGGCGTGGTGCGCCACCTGCCGAGCGGGATCGTGTTCCACCTGCTCCCCGGCGGGTCGTTCACCATGGGCTCGCTCGCGGGCGGCCCCTTCGAGCGCCCGCGCCACGTCGCCCGCGTCGCGCCGCTCCTCCTCGGGCGCTACCCGGTGCTCCAGCGCGAGTGGGACGCGCTGGCGCTCCCCGGCGAGGACGCGCGGACGTGGGTCGGCCCCGACCTGCCGATCGAGGGCGTGACGTGGGAGGCCGCGCGGCGCTGGCTCGAGCGGGCCGGGCTGCGGCTCCCGCGCGAGGCCGAGTGGGAGTGGGCCTGCCGCGCCGGCACGACGAGCGAGTGGTTCTGGGGGCCCGAGCCCGACCCCGCGTGGGCATGGTTCGGCGAGGGCGGCGCCTGGCGCTCCCACCCGCCCGCGCAGCACGACGCGCGGGCGAACGCGTTCGGGCTCGTCGACGCGTCGGGCAACGTCGCCGAGTGGTGCGAGGACGCCTTCGCGCCCTACCCGCCGCCGCCGGGGCCCGCACCCCCGCGTCGCCGCGCGCCGCGCGTGATCCGGGGCGGCGACAGCTTCAACCGCCCGACGTTCTGCCGCTCCGCCTACCGGAGCTGGGCCGCCCCGGGGCACGCGGGCGCCGGGATCGGCCTGCGGGCGGCCCGCGACCTCCCCTGGTGACCGGACCGCCGGGCCGCGCGCGGACCGGCCCGTATACTCCCGCCCCGTGCTGCACCTGCTCGACCGACGGACCGGCGCCCTCGTCCCGTGCCCCCCGGGGCGCGTGCTGCGCGTCGGGCGGCCGCACGCCGACGCGCCGCCCGAGGTCGTCTGCGACGACCCGCACGTGTCGCGCCTCCACTGCACGGTCGAGGCCCTGCCGGACGGCGCGCTGCGCCTCGTCGACCGGAGCAGCCACGGGACGTGGGTCAACGGCCAGCGCGTCGCGGGCGAGGCCACGCTGCGCGCGGGCGACGAGCTGAGCCTCGGCACGACCTACGCGCTCGCCGTGGTGACCCCCGCGGGGGCGCCGGCCGCGCCCGCGGCGGCGCCGGCGCCGGGCGGGCTGCCTCCGCGGATCGCCGACCGCTACGCCGTCGTCCGCAAGGTCGCCGAGGGCGGCATGGGCGTCGTGTGGGAGGTCCGGGACGAGCGCGAGGGCGGCGCGCGCCGCGCGCTCAAGGTGCTCAAGCAGGCGCGCGCCGCGCCGACCGTCGTCGAGCGCTTCCGCCGCGAGGCCGAGGTCGGGGCGCGGCTGCGCGGGCACGAGGGCGTCGTCGCGACGCTCGACGCCGGCGCGCTCCCCGGCGGCGAGCTGTTCTACGTGATGGAGTTCGTCGAGGGCCGCTCGCTCAAGGCGCGGATCGACGAGGGGCCGCTCGGGCAGGAGGAGGCGGTCCGGATCGCGCTCGCGGTCGCCCGCGCGGTCGCGCACGCGCACGCGCAGGGCGTCGTCCACCGCGACCTGAAGCCCCAGAACGTGCTCCTCGCGCCCGACGGCGCGGTCCGCCTGACCGACTTCGGGATCGCCAAGGCGCTCGACGACGCGACCGGCCTCACCGCGACCGGCTCGACCATGGGGACGCCCGCCTACATGCCGCCCGAGCAGGCCGTCGACGCGAAGCGCGTCGGCCCGCACAGCGACGTCTACGGGCTGGGCGGCGTCCTCTACGCCTGCCTCGTGCGGCGGCCCCCGATCGACGCGCGCGGGCTCAAGCTGCGCGAGGCGCTCCTCCGGGTCGTCGAGGGCAAGATCCCGCCGCCGCGCGCGCTCGACCCGTCGATCGACCCGGCGCTCGACGCGATCTGCCGGATCGCGCTCGCGGCCGCGCCGGAGGCCCGCTTCCCCGACGCCGCCGCCTTCGCGCGCGTGCTCGAGCGCTGGCTCGCGGGCGACCGGACGCCCCCGCCCGCGCCCGCGGCGCCCTCCCCGGGGGCGCGCGCCGCGGGCCCGCCCGCCGACGACGAGGAGGGCGGGTCGGGCGCGCTCGTGCTCGCAGGCCTCGTCGCGGGGCTGTTCCTCGTCGTCGCGGCGCTCGCCGCCGTGGTCGCGCTCGCGCGGTAGCCGTCGCGCTCGCGCGGTCGCGGACAGGCCGGATTGGCAGCCCGCGCGCCGGGCTGGCAGGGCCCTGGCCCCGCTGGGCTTGCCAGAGCAGGGCTTGGCGGCGAAGAATGCTCGGCACGTGGGTTGCGGCCCGTCGCGCCGAAGGGGACCTCCATGTTCGACACCGTGGCCGTCAAGGCGCTCGACCTCGTGGACCCCTGGCTCGTGGGCGTCTGGCCGGGCATGGGCAACGTCGCGATCGCGGCCGGGGGCTACCTGGTCGAGAAGCTCGACGCCGTGCCGCTCGGGGCCTTCCGGGCCGAGCAGTTCTTCGACGCCGACCGGGCCAAGGTCAAGGAGGGCGTCGTGCAGCCGCTCCGCCTCCCGCGCACCCAGCTCTACGGCTGGAAGAACCCCGGGCGCGGGCGCGACCTCGTGCTCCTCGTGGGCGAGTCCCAGCCCGCGCAGCACGGCCACGAGTTCTGCCAGGCGCTCCTCGACCTGGCCGCGCAGCTCGACGTCCGGCGCGTCGTGACGTTCGCCTCCATGGTCACGCCGTCCATGCCGAGCGGGACCTCGCGCGTGCTCACGATCGCCACGCGCCGGGGGATCCTCGAGGAGGTCCTCCGCGCGCAGGGCTCGGTCACGACGCTCGACGAGGGCGAGATCCTCGGGCTCAACGGGACGCTCCTCGCGGCCGCGGCGTCGCGCGAGCTCGACGGGCTCGGGCTCCTGGGCGAGGTGCCCCAGGTCGCGGCGGGGATCCCCTACCTGACCGCGAGCCTCGCCGTGCTCGAGGTGTTCGTGAAGCTGGCCGGGCTGCCGCTCGACCTCGACCCCATGCGCGAGCAGGCGCGCCGCGTGGAGGCCGGGCTCAAGGAGCTCGTCGAGCGGCTCGAGTCGCTGGGCGGGCTCAAGCTCCTGCCCGGCGCCGCGGCGTCCTCGTCCGAGGGCGACGACGACGAGGCCGAGGGCGAGGCGGTGACCTCGAGCGAGGGCGCGGTCGAGGCGCCGGGCGACGACGAGGCCGCGGCGCGTCGGCTCCGGCCGGAGGACGTGGCCGCGATCGAGGCCCAGTTCCTCGCGGCGGCGGAGGACCGGGGGCGCGCGATCGACCTCAAGGAGACCCTCGACCGCCTGGGCGTGTTCGCCGACTACGAGGACCGGTTCCTCGACCTGTTCCGGCCCCACCCGGGGCCGAGCTGACCCGGCCCGCCCGGCCGATCCGGTCCCGGGGCTTGATCCGGGCCCGCCCGACCGTCTAGGCTCGGGGCGTCCCTGGGGGGCGAGCGCCGGACGTCGGTGGCTCGGGAGGCACGGGGGCGGCGCCGCGGCGTCGCCTCGTGCCGCGCAACGCTCGAACCCGCCATGACGCCACGGCCCGTATCGGCACGGGCCGCGCCGCGAGGTCGCGGACGTCACGAGGACGGAAAGCGCACGGGGAATGCGCCGACGCAAGCGAAGGGTCGGGGCGCCGTACGGCGAGCGCCCGCCCGAGACACAGGGGATCGAGGGCTGGGCCCCGGCGCGGCTCGTCGCGCTGCGGCGCGCGAGCGAGGACGCGCGCGAGGACCTGCCGTTCGACCTGGCCGAGCGCGGCCGGAAGTACCGGGGCCGCCTGGGCACGTTCCGGTTCGACGACCTGGCCCGGGACGTCGCCGTGCCGGTGCAGGGCACCGCGCACCACCCCTACCTCGTGTCCATGCGCCTGGCGCCCGAGGCGCGCGCGCCGCGCGGGGGCGACGACCCGGCCGGCGACGGCCCCCCGCTCATGGCCGTCTGCACGTGCCCGTTCAGCGACCTCGTGGAGCCCTGCAAGCACACCTGGGCGGCCCTCGACCGCCTCGCGGAGCTGCTCGCGCAGCGCACGGCGGGGCTCGACGAGCCCGAGGGCGCGAACGGTGCCGACGGCGGCAAGGCCGGCAAGCGCAAGCGGAAGCGCAAGCGCGGCGCGCAGAAGAAGCTCATGCTGAGCGAGGCGATCGGCAAGGACGGCGCGCTCCTGCCGCCCGTCGAGCGGCCCGCGGCGCCCGCCAAGCCGGCCCCGCCGCCGCCGCCGCCCGAGGAGGAGCAGCGCGTCGTGTGGCGCGTGGCCGTGGGCAAGGGGACGCTCGCGCTCGAGCCGTTCGTGCAGCAGCGGCTCCCGCGCGGCGGCTACGGCCGCCCCCGCAAGCTCGGGCTCGAGGCGCTCAAGACGGCGCCCGAGCTGTGGACGCGCGACGACGTGCGCGACGTGGCCGCGCTGATCTCGAAGACGGAGGTCCGCAACTACTCCTACCGCCCCGAGGAGACCTGGACGCTCGACCCGTGGGCGGCGGTCGGCAAGCTCGTCGGCTCGCCGCACGTGTCGTGGTCCGACAAGCCGGACCGCCGCGTGCACGTCCGGCGCGGGCAGCTCGGGCTGCAGGTCACGCAGGAGCGGGGCGGGACGCTCCGGCTCGAGCCGATCCTCGGCCGGCAGGTCGTCCCGCGCTCGACGCGCGTCCCCGAGGAGGGCGGCCCGATCGTCGTCGCGGACCCGGACGCGAGCACGCTCACGGTCGGCGACGTCGACCCGCGGGCCGCCCCGGTGCTGATCCACCTCCTGAGCGAGCCGACCACGTTCTCGCGCGACAAGGCGGGCATGCAGCTCGTGCAGCTCGCGCAGGTCGAGCAGTTCTTCGCGGCCGTCCGGCTGCCCCCCGACCTCGTGGGGCGGTCCGTGCGCGCCGACGGGCGGCTGCGGCTCCTGCTCCTCCGCCGCTCGACCGGCGTGCAGGTCGCCGCGCGCGTCCGCCCGAGCGGCTCGGGCCCGTCGCACGTCCCGGGCGAGGGCCAGCCGCGCGTGGCGTCCGTCGTCGACTCGAAGTGGGTCCCGATCGACCGCGCCCTCGAGGCCGAGCGCGCGCTCGCCGAGCGGCTCGTGGCCGAGCTCGGGCTCGACCGCGAGCCCCCGAGCGCGCCCTTCACCTGGGAGCTCGACCTCGACCGCGGGCTCGACCTCCTCGTGCGCCTCGAGGCGCTCGTCGCCGCCGGGCGCGAGGACGTGCTCCTCGAGTGGCCCGAGGGCCAGGCGATCCGCGTCACGCGCGAGGCGCAGCCGGGCGACCTCAAGGTCGCGATCGCGGACAAGAAGGAGGACCGCCAGGACTGGTTCGGGATCGAGGGGCACCTCGAGGTCGACGGCCTGCGCGTCCCGCTCGAGCGCGTGCTCGCGGCGATCCGCGCCAAGGAGCGCTACGTCGCGGTCGAGGGCGGGCGGTGGCTGAGGATCTCGCAGGTCCTGCGCGACCGGCTCGCCCCGCTCGGCGACGTCGTCCACGACGACGGGCGCGGGCGGCTCAAGGTCGACGCGACGGCCGGCCCCGCCGTGCAGGACGCGATCGCGGGGGCCGGCGAGGCGCGCCTGTCCACCGGCTGGGGCGCGCTCATGCGCCGCGTCGAGGAGGCGAAGCGCGTCGACCCGACGCCGCCGAAGGCGCTCCGCGCGGAGCTGCGCGACTACCAGCGCGAGGGCTTCGCCTGGCTCAAGCGGCTCGCGACCTGGGGCGTGGGCGCCTGCCTCGCGGACGACATGGGCCTCGGCAAGACGGTCCAGACGATCGGGCTCCTCGTCGAGCGGGCCGACCTCGGCCCGGCGCTCGTCGTCGCGCCGACGTCGCTCGGCTTCAACTGGCGGCGCGAGCTCGAGCGGTTCGCGCCGACGCTCCGGCCGATCACCTACCGCGACACGGACCGCAGCCGCGCGCTCAAGGTGAAGAAGGGCGACGTCGTGCTCGTGAGCTACGACATGGCCCGGATCGACGAGGAGCGCCTCGCGCAGGTCCCCTGGGCGACCGCCGTGTTCGACGAGGCGCAGCGGGTCAAGAACGCGACGAGCAAGACCGCGCAGGCGCTCCGCAACCTGGACGCCGGCTGGAAGGTCGCGCTCACCGGCACGCCGCTCGAGAACCACCTGGGCGAGCTGTGGAGCCTGTTCCTCCTGATCTCGCCCGGGCTGCTCGGCACGGCCCCGGCCTTCCGGCAGCGGTTCTCGGACCCGATCGAGCGCGACAAGGACGACGACCGGCGCAAGGCCCTCGCGCGCACGATCCGCCCGTTCGTGCTCCGGCGCACGAAGGACGAGGTCCTGCGCGAGCTGCCCTCGCGGACCGAGGTCACGCTCGAGGTCGAGCTCTCGGGCCCCGAGCGGTCGCTCTACGAGGAGGCGCGGCTCAAGGCGCTCACGCAGCTCACGGGCGCGGTCTCGGGCGACGTCCCGGCCGGCGAGGCGCGCTTCCAGGTGCTCGCGGCGCTCACGCGCCTGCGCCAGCTCGCCTGCCACCCGCGGCTCGTCGACAAGGGCTGGGGCGGGGGCGACTCGAGCAAGCTCGGCGCGCTGCTCGAGCTCGTCGAGGAGGTCCGCAACGGCGACCACCGCGCGCTCGTGTTCAGCCAGTTCACGCAGCACCTCGCGCTGATCCGCGAGGCGCTCGACGCGCAGGGGGTGAGCTACCTCTACCTCGACGGGAGCACGCGCCCGAGCGAGCGCCAGCGGCTCGTCGACGCGTTCCAGCGCGGCGAGGGCGAGCTGTTCCTGATCTCGCTCAAGGCGGGCGGGCAGGGGCTCAACCTGACGGGCGCCGACTACGTGATCCACATGGACCCGTGGTGGAACCCCGCGGTCGAGGACCAGGCGACCGATCGCGCGCACCGGATCGGGCAGACGAAGCCGGTGACGGTCTACCGGGTCGTGGCCCAGAACACGATCGAGGAGCAGATCCTGCGCCTCCACGCGGACAAGCGCGACCTCGTGGCGGGCGTGCTCGACGGGAGCGACCGCGCGGGCAAGCTCTCGACCGAGGAGCTGCTCGACCTGATCCGGCTCGGCACGGTCGCCCGCGCGTCGGGGCGCGACCCCGGTGCGGGGCGCGACGGCCGCGCGGGCCCGGCGGAGCCCGCGGCCGCGGGCGAGGCCCCGGCCGCGGGCG
>JANJTH010000643.1 GCA_024711205.1 Planctomycetota bacterium
GCGCGCCGCCGGTGGCGGCGCGCGGTCCGGGGCGACGCCCGGCCTCGCCGCCCCGGCGGTCGCCGCGCTCCTCCTGCTCGGCCTTCCGGGCGCCGCGGAGGCGCAGTTGATCCCGGCGCCGTCGCCCGGCGGCGGGGACCCCTACCCGGTCGGCGACCTCCAGACGCGCGTCGCGCTCGGCTACTACGTCCCGGACCTCAAGGGGAGCGTCCGGCTCGACGGGCGGGGCGGCGAGCGCGGCAACTACCTCAGCTTCGACCGCACGCTCGACCTGGACCCGGCCTTCGTCGTCCCCACCTTCGAGGTCTCGCTCTCGTGGGCGAACGCCGGCCGGGTCACGATCGGGTACGTCGAGTCGCGCTGGCGCGGCGAGGCGGGGAGCAGCGTGTTCCCGCTCCAGATCGAGGAGCAGTCGCTCCCGCTCGGGAACGCCACGGTCAACGAGTACAACTTCCGCACGATCTCGCTCCAGGGCGAGCTGTTCATCCCGGTCGCCGACTTCCTCACGCTGCGGCTCCTCGGCACGCAGCGCTACATGAAGCACGAGGTCTCGGTCCTCTCGGCGCAGGCGCCCTTCTTCGCCCGCAACTCGCTCGAGACCGTGCTTCCCGGCGTCGGCGCGGGCGTCGACGTGTTCATCTGGAACGTGATCTCGCTCTACGCCGACATCCAGTGGCTCGACTTCAAGACGAGCGCGCTCGGCGCGAAGGACGACCGCTGGGAGTACCGCTACCGCGAGTGGAAGGTCGGCGTCCGGCTCGAGCTCGTGCAGCACGCGCACATCCAGCTCGAGTGGTTCTCCCTCGAGACCC
The DNA here is from genome assembly GCA_024711205.1 of Planctomycetota bacterium. Taxonomy (GTDB): domain Bacteria; phylum Planctomycetota; class J058; order J058; family J058; genus JANJTH01. Next base: position 813 of record JANJTH010000643.1, read on the forward strand.
TGATCGTCGACGGCCGGCGCGAGCGCTACGAGCAGGACCTGAACGGCGCGCGGATCCTGGTCGCCGTCCTGTTCTGAGCGGCCGGCGGGGGGCGCCGCCGCGAGCGCGGCGGGGCCCTCGCGAGGAGACCTCGTCGCGCCCCTCGAGCCCGCCGCGCTCAGACGTCGAGGTCGGCGACGTTGCCCGCCTCCTCCATGATGAACTGGAAGCGCGGGGCGGGGTCCTTGCCCATGAGCTCGCCCAGCACGCGGTCGGCGGCCTCGGCGTCCGAGACGTCGACGCGGAGCAGCGTGCGCCGCTTCGGGTCGAGCGTCGTCTCGGCGAGCGTCTCGGGCATCATCTCGCCCAGGCCCTTGAACCGGCTGATCGTGGGCTTGCGGCCCCTGGCGTGCGCGCCGAGGAGCGCGTCGCGCTCGGCCTCGTTCGCCGCCCAGTAGACGTCCTTGCCCAGCTCGAGCTTGAAGAGCGGCGGGCGGGCCACGAACAGGTGGCCCTGGCGGACGAGCTCGGGCAGGTAGCGGTAGAAGAACGTGAGCAGGAGCGTCGTGATGTGGTCGCCGTCGGAGTCGGCGTCCATGAGCAGGACCACCTTGTGGTAGTTGAGCTGCCCGAGGTCGAACGCCTCGCCCACGCCGCAGCCGAGCGCCTTCACGATGTCCGCGAGCTCGCGCGTCTCGAGCACCTTCTTGAGCGAGGCCTGCTCGGTGTTGAGCACCTTGCCGCGGAGCGGGAGGACGGCCTGCGTGCGCCGGTCGCGGCCCTGCTTGGCCGAGCCGCCGGCGCTGTCGCCCTCGACGAGGAACAGCTCGCACTCCTCGGGGCTCGTCGACGAGCAGTCGGCGAGCTTGTCGGGGAGCGCCCCGCGCCGCGTCGTGCGCACGGTCTTGCGCACGGCCTCGACGGCCTCGCGGCTGGCCTGCCGGGCGCGCGCCGCGAGCACGGCGCGCGCGAGCGCGGCCTCGGCGATCGAGGCGTTCTCGTTCAGCCACTGCTCGAGCGCGGGCCACACCCAGGCCTCGACCGCCGGCGCCACCTCGGGGTTGTTCAGGCGCGACTTCGTCTGGCCCTGGAACTGCGGCTCCTGCACGTAGACCGAGACGACCCCCACGACGCCCTCGCGGTAGTCCTCGTTCGTGAGCTTGACCCCGGCCGGCGGCGCCTTCTTGTGCGTCGTCACCCACTGCCGCACGGCCTTCGAGATCGCCGCGCGCAGCCCGGCCTCGTGCGTGCCGCCGCTCGGCGTGCGGACGCCGTTCACGTAGCTGCGCAGCCGCTCGTCGTTCGCGTCGGTCCAGGTGAAGGCCACCTCGAGGCGCCCGACCGCGTCGGGCGCCTCGCCGTCGGCGCCGCTCCGCCCGTCGCGCGCGAGCTCGAAGACCTGCGGGACGGCCGCCTTGAGCCCCTGCTTCTCGACCGCGCGCCCGACGAGCGCCACGATCCCCTCGCGCTGGAGCAGCTCGGTCCGCTCGCCCGTCGCCTCGTCGACGTAGACGAACCGGACGCCCTTGTGCACGAACGAGCGGTCGTCGAGCGCCTCGCGGACCCGCTCGGGGTCGAACTGGAGCGCGGGCCCGAAGATCTCGGCGTCGGGTCGGAACGCGACCGAGGTGCCCGTGCCGCGGGCCTTCTCGCCCCGCACGAGCTTGCCCGCGGGCCGGCCGCGCTCGAACCGCTGCGTCCAGGCGTGCCCGTCGCGGCGGACCGTGACCTCGAGCCACTCGGAGAGCGCGTTCACGACGCTCGCGCCGACGCCGTGCAGGCCGCCCGAGTGAATGTAGTTGTGGTGCCCGAACTTCCCGCCCGCGTGCAGGGTCGTGAGGATCAAGGTCACGGCGGGCAGCTTGTGGGTCGGGTGCGGGTCGATCGGGATCCCCCGCCCGTCGTCGGTCACGCGCACGCTCTGGCGGTCGGCCGACAGCGACACCTCGACCGTCGTCGCGTGCCCGTTCATGGCCTCGTCGACCGCGTTGTCGACGATCTCGGCCAGGAGGTGGTGGTAGCCGTCCTTGCCGACCCCGCCGATGTACATCGCGGGGCGCTGCCGGACGGGCTCGAGGCCCTCGAGGACCGTGATGTCCTTCGCGGTGTAGCCCTTCGCCACGGCTCAGCCCTCCTGTCCGGAGAAGCGGCCCGCCGACCCGCGGTCCCACGGACCGCGGGAACGGGAACGGGAACGGGAACGGGAACGGGGGAGCACGGCTCAGCCCTCCTGCCCGTCGGGCGGGAGGGGCTGGAGCGCGGGCGGCGGCGGGAGCATGCGCGCGAACCCGCCGCGCTGCTTGAGCACCTCACCCGGGCCGCCGAAGGCCGCGCGTGACCGCCCGCTCGCGGTGACCACCTCGGTCGCGCCGCGCGTCGTCTCGAGGAGCAGCCGCGGGCCGGCCGTGGCGCCGACGAGCGCCTGGCCGCGCCCGAGCTCGACGCCGCGCCGGCCCTTGCCGGCGCCCGCGAGGAGCGGGACCTCGTCGAGCGGGCAGCGCAGCGCGCGCCCGTCCGAGGTCGCGAGCAGCACGTCCTTCGCGCCGCGCGGCGGGAGCTCGCAGGCGACGACCTCGTCGCCCTCCACGAGCCGCACGAGCTTGCGCCCGGCCCGCGTCGACGGCTCGCGGTGCGGGTCGAGCGGCACGCGCAGCACGTTGCCCTGGGTCGTCGCGACGAGCAGGACCGCCGCGTCGTGCCCGGGCGGGGGCACGAGCCGGGGGTCGAGCGAGAGCGCGCCCACGAGCCGCTCGCCGTCCGCGAACGAGAAGAACTTCTGGACCGGCTCGCCGAACCCGGCGGTCGCGGGCACGTCGTTCGTCGTCATGACGTAGCAGGAGCCCTGGTTGCTCACGAGCGCGACCGGGGCGACGGTCGAGGCCTGGAGCACGGCGAGCAGCGCGTCGTCGTCGCGGAGGCGGAGCTTCGTCGGGTCGCCGAGCTGGCGCACGCGCTTGAGCCGGCCGTCGCGCGACACGACGACGTGCGTGTCCTCGCGCTTGATCAGCGCGGTCGGGTCGAAGGCGACCTCGTCGTCCTCGTCGGCGCGGAGCTTCGTCCGCCGCGCGTCGCCGTAGCGGGCCGCGTAGTCCTCGAGCTCCTGCTTGATCATGGCCCAGCGCGGGCGGTCGGTCGCGAGCAGCTTCGCGAGCCGGTCGGCCTCGGCCTGCTTCTCCGCGCGCTCGTCCGCGAGCTTCTCGACCTCGAGCGCGGCCAGGCGGTAGAGCCGGATCTCGAGCACGGCGTCGGCCTGGACCTCGCTGAGCGCGAACTTCTTCATGAGCTTCGCGCGCGCGTCGTCGCGGTCGCGCGCGCTCCGCACGAGCTTGACCGCGACGTCGATCGCGGCGAGCACCTTCAGGAGCCCCTCGAGCACGTGGAGCCGCTCGAGCAGGCGGTCGCGCCGGAACTGGAGCGAGCGGGTGACGGTCGCGAACCGGAAGTCGAGCCACTGGCGGAGGAGCGCCTTGAGGTCGACCTGGGCCGGCCGGCCGACGCCGGTGCCCGTGGGCAGGAGCAGGGTCAGGTTCACGCCGAACGTGACCTCGAGCGGCGTGAGCCGGAAGAGCGCGGCCGCGAGCGGGGCCGGGTCGGCGTCGCCCTTGAGCTCGAGCACGAGCCGCACGCCGTCCTTCTTGTTCGTCTGGTCGGACGCGTGCGCGACCTGCGGGAGCTTCTTCTGGTCGAGCAGGTCGCGGACCTTCGCGAGGACCTGCCCGGTCGTGGTCCCGTAGGGGATCGAGCGGACCACGAGCGCGCGGCGCGGCACGCGCTGCCCCTTGGCCTGCGTCTCCTCGAGCGCCCACGCCCCGCGCAGCTTGAACGTCCCGCGCCCCGTCTCGTAGAGCTGCCGGAGCTCGGCCTTCGTCGCGAGGACCTCGCCGCCGGTCGGGAAGTCGGGGCCCTTGATCGCGCGCGCGAGCGCGGCGGGGCTGGCCTCCGGGTCGTCGATCAGCGCGGTCGTCGCGCGCACGACGTCCTTCAGGTTGTGCGGCGGGACGTTCGTCGCCATGCCGACCGCGATCCCGGTCGAGCCGTTGAGCAGGAGCAGCGGGACCGGGACCGGCAGGACCTCGGGCTCGGTCGTCGCGTCGTCGTAGGTCGGGCGCGCGTCGACCGTGCGCTCGCCGAGCGTCGCCATGAGCTCGTGGCCGAGCGGGGCGAGCTTGGCCTCCGTGTAGCGGAACGCGGCCGCGTCGTCGCCCGTGATCGCGCCGAAGTTGCCCTGCCCGTCGACGAGCGGGTAGCGGAGCGCGAACGGCTGGGCCATGCGGACCATGGCCTCGTAGATCGCCGAGTCGCCGTGCGGGTGGTAGTTCGACATGACCTGGCCGACGACCTTGGCCGACTTCACGTGGCGGCCGTCGGGGCGGAGCCCCAGGTCGTGCTCCATGGCGTAGAGGATCCGCCGCTGGACCGGCTTGAGCCCGTCGCGCACGTCGGGGAGCGCGCGCGAGGTGATCACGCTCAGCGCGTAGCGCAGGTAGCGCTCGCGCGCGGCCTCCGCGAGCTCGATCGCCTCGACGGCCTCGACCATGCCCCCTCCGCCCGGCCCGCGCGGCCCCGCGAGGCGCGGGCGGGCGGCCGGTCGCGCAAGCTAACCGGGGAGCGGCCCGCGCGGGAAGCCCGCCAGCGCGACGGCCCCCCGCGCCGTTGACACGGCGCGCCGGCGTTCGGACCATTCCGGGCCCCCGCCGCGCGGCTGGCGGCGCGCGGCGCCGGGGCGACGGGCGCGGGGCGAGGCGGAGGGCGGCATGGACCGGAGGGCGCGCGTGCGCTGGGGCGTCGTGGGCGGGGTCGTCCTCGGGCTCCCGCTCGGGCTGCTCCTCGCGCGCCCGGGCGGGGCCGCCCCGCCCCCGCCCCCGCGCGCCGCGCTGGAGCTCGTCGCGAAGGGGCTCGTGAGCCCGGTCCACGCGACGCACGCGGGCGACGGCTCGGGGCGCGTGTTCGTGGTCGAGCAGGCGGGGACGATCCGGATCGTCGGCAAGGACGGCGCGCTCCGCCCGCGCCCGTTCGCCGACCTCCGCGCGCGCGTCCGGTCGGGCGGCGAGATGGGCCTGCTCTCGGTCGCGTTCCACCCGCGCTACCGCGAGAACGGCCTGCTCTACGTCGACTACACGCGCGGCGGGCGGCGCAAGCTCGAGACCGTCGTGGCCGAGCTGAGGGTCGACCCCGACGACCCCGATCGCTGCCTCGAGGGCGAGCGCGTGCTCCTCACGGTGGACCAGCCCTACCCGAACCACAACGGCGGTCAGCTCGCGTTCGGGCCCGACGGCCTCCTCTACGTCGGGCTGGGCGACGGGGGCGCCGCGGGCGACCCGCACGACCACGGCGCGAACCCGGCCACGCTCCTGGGCGCGCTCCTCCGGCTCGACGTGGACCGGCGGTCGGACGGCCCGCAGGGCCCGCGCGAGTACGCGATCCCCCCCGACAACCCGTTCGCGCAGGGCGGGCGCGGCGCGCCCGAGGTGTGGGCGTGGGGGCTCCGCAACCCCTGGCGGTTCTCGTTCGACCGCGGCCGGCCCGAGCGGCTGTTCGCGGGGGACGTGGGCCAGAACGCCTGGGAGGAGGTCCACCTGGTGCGGCGGGGCGACGACTGCGGGTGGCGCCTCTACGAGGGCACGCACAAGTTCGACGCGAAGCGCCCGCACGACCGCGACGCCCTCGCCTGGCCGATCCACGAGTACCCGCGCCGGGACGGCCAGTCGATCACGGGCGGCTTCGTCTACCGCGGCGCGCGCCTGCCCGACCTCGCGGGGGCCTACGTGTTCGCGGACTACTACCCGGGCCCGATCTGGGCGCTCCGCGAGCAGGACGACGGGACCTGGCGGCGCGAGGAGCTCCTGCGCCGGCGCTTCCTGCTCTCGTCGTTCGGCGAGGACGAGGCGGGCGAGCTGCTCGTGCTCGCGCACGACGAGGGCGAGCTCCACCGGCTCGCCCCCGCGACGACGGGCCCGCACTGACGTGTCGGGGGGGCGCGTCGGGCTCGCGGTCTCGCTCCTGCTGCTCGGGCTCGCGCCGCGCCCGGCCGCGGCGATCTTCCGCTTCGACGAGGTCCGCCCGCGCGACTTCGACTTCAACGTCGACCACTTCCTGAACGTCTTCTCCTACCGGGAGCGGCTCACGCACCGCTGGCGCTGGCAGGACGCGGCCATGGGCTACCGGGTCACGGCCGGGAGCCTGACGTCCGACGAGCTGTACCTGAGCCACGAGGCGGTCGTGCGCGTCCCGTTCGCCGGGCCGCTCGGGGCCGAGTACCGGTTCGTCGAGACCGAGGACTACGACGCCCGCTGGGCGCGCCACGAGGTCGAGCTCGCGCTGCGCTTCGCGCGCCCCGACTACCGGCTGGCCCTCCCGGCCACGCTCGGGCGGACGCCGCCGCTCGACGGGTTCTTCGTGGGCGGGCTCGGGCTCCTCGACGCCGACAAGGAGTTCTCGGACGTGGGCCTGATCCTGGGCTGGCACGACGGCCGGAAGGGCCTCCGGCTCGACGTGATCTCGCCCGACTTCTTCTACGAGGGCAAGGCCGACGCCGGCTCGGAGTACACGAGCGCCCCCTACACCTTCCGCGCGCGCGGCGACGTGGCGCTCCTCGGCGGCGACCTGTGGGCGCAGGCCTGGGTCGAGCACGACCTGCCGCTCCGGCTCGTCCTCCCGCAGGACGGGGACCTCGTGTTCCGCTACCGCCAGACGCAGGCCGGGCTCGACGTGCGCTGGCGCGCGGCCCCGGGCGTGCGGCTCGACGTGACGGCCTGGGGCGAGCGGACCCGGAAGCGCCGGCGCGCGTTCTCGCGCCCCGCCGACTCGGACACGGTCGACCGCGAGGCGTTCAAGGGCTGGGCCGCGGCGGAGGTCGACGTCGCGCCCGCGCTCGCGAGCTCGAGCCGCGCGCGCGACGTCGTGCTCCTCGGCGCGCACGTGCATCTGCTCGACGAGGACACCGACGCGCTCGTGGCCGCGCGCGATCAGGTGCAGCGCCGCGGCGAGGCCTACCTCGAGCTCGGCTACGTGCTCGGGCTGCCCTCGCCCCACGCGGAGCTCGAGTGGGGCCTCCGCGCGCAGGCCCAGAACGGGTTCCTCGGGCTGCGCGACGTGCGCGAGGAGACGGGCCGCCACCGCGTCACCGAGAAGTTCCTCAGCAAGCTCGGGCTCGGCCTCGAGCTCGTGTTCCGCGAGGACCTCGTGATGGGCTTCCTGCAGTTCACGTTCCGCGTCGACGACCTGACCTTCGGCGGCGGCAACGTGCAGGTCATGATGCGGTTCTGAGCGGGGGAGAAGAGAAGAGGGGAGGAGGAGAGAAGAGGGAGGGCAAGGGCAAGGGCAAGGGCAAGGGCAAGGGCAAGGGAAGAGAGGAAAAGAGGAAGAGACAGGAGGTCGTCGCGCGAACCGCGGGAACGGGAACGGGAACGGGAAGAACGGAGGGGGCCACGCCCCAACCGCTTCGCCTGGATCGGACTCGGCCCGACACCGCAGGGCCTGGGCCCTCCGAGGCTCACGCCGCGCGGCCCCATCCCCACAGTGAAAGCGGTGCGGGGCGGCGGCCTGGCGCCTCCTGATCCGGCGACGCCCTCCCACGCCGCCCCGCTCCGCTTTCACCCGCAGTCGATGCGGAGGATCGCCTCGCCGAGCTGCAGCACGTCGCCGTCCTTGAGCGAGCAGCGGCGCACGGACTTGCCGTTCACGAGCAGGCCGTTGCTGCTCTGCTGGTCGGTGATGATGAACGTGCCGAGCTTGTACTCGACCTTGGCGTGCTCCTTCGAGACGCTCGCGCAGGGGACCGTGATCGTGCACGCGTCGTCGCGCCCGATCGTCATGTCGCCCTTCGTGAGCCGGTAGGCCTTCACGGGCTTGCCGCCCTCGAAGTACGTGAAGCGCCCCTCGCCGCGCTTGAACTCCTCGTCGCGCTTGCGCGCGAACTTCTTGAGCTCGTTGCCCTCGTTCAGGTCGACCGGCTCGAACCGCTCCGTGCCCGAGCCCGGGCGCTTGGTGCGGGCCGAGGTCGCCGGCGCCGCGCTCCGCGACGACCCGCCCGCGGGGGCGCGCCCCGACGTCCGGCCGGACTTCGACGAGACGCGCCCGGAGGCGCTCCCGGTCGAGGCGGGGACGCGCTGCGAGGCGAGGATCGACCGCTTCGACACGGCCGCCGCCCGCGTGCTCCCGACCTCCGCCTCGGACTCCGAGGGGACCCGCACGGCCTCGCCGCACTCCTTGCACTTGACCCGCTTGCCCGCGAACTTTTCGGGCACCTTGTAGGCCTTGCCGCAACCGCAGGCGAACTTGATCGACATGCACGGCCCTCCGCGTGGGGCGCCGTAACGTAGCACACGCCCAGGGCGCGCCGCGCGCCTCCCGGCAGGGGCCGCGCGCGGCGGGGGCCGGCTAACCGGGGCCGGTCGACCCCAGCCGGGTCCGCTCCCGGCGCAGCGCGGCCTCGACCGACCGCAGCTCGAGGCGCTCGAGGGGCGGGCGGAGCCCCGCCTCGGCCTCGAACAGCGCCCGGGCGTCGTCCGCGCCGAGCACGTGCTCGCCCGCCGCGCGGCGGGCCTCGAGCGTCGCGAGGACCCGGGCCGCGAGGCCGGGGCGGGCCCGCTCGGCGTCGAGCCACACGGCGAACGCGCTGTGGTAGTGGAGCAGGTCGCGCGTCTCGGGGTCGTCGGCGCGAGCCTCGCCCGGTCGCCAGGGGAGCGCCGCCAGCTCCGCGGCCCGCGCGAGCAGGCCCTCGAGCGCGGCGAGCGCGCGCGCGCGCGCGCCGTCGGGGGCGTCGCCGGGGGCGTCGCCGGGCGGGGAGGGGGCGTC
>JANJTH010000652.1 GCA_024711205.1 Planctomycetota bacterium
GCGCGCCGGCCACGGCCCCCGCGCAGGAGCCGGCGGCGATCGAGGAGGCGCGGGCCGGGCGCGCGCGCGGGCTCGCCGTCGTCACGCTCCGCGGGCGGGCCCCGGCGACGGGCGGGTCGGGGCCGACGTTCGCGCGCCTGCGCCGCGGCGCGCGCACGGCGCTCGCGACCGCCGTGCCGGTGGACGCCGACGGGCGGTTCGAGGTCGAGCTCCTCACGCCGCGCCTGCTCCTGCCCGGCCGCTACGAGGTCGAGCTGGCCGCCGCCCCGGACGGCCCGGCGCTCGCGCGGGCGGCGCTCGCGCGCGGCGACGAGGCCGCGGCGGCCGCGGCCGACGCGCGGCTCGACCGCTGGTACCGCGACGCCGCGCGCGCCCTGCGCGAGCTGGCCGGGGGCCTCGAGCGGCGCGGGCGCTACCACCACGCGCTCGTCCGCGCGGCCGGCGCGGGGAGCGACGACGCCGCCCGCCACCGCACGCGGTTCGGCGTGTTCCTCGACGGCTGGACGGTCAGCCTCGTGACGGCCCGCATGGACCTCGCGACGTTCGCGCGGCGCCTCGTGCTCCCGCCGCGCCCCGACGCGCTCGCGGCGCTCGAGCGGGCGGTCGCCGCGCTCGAGGCCCGCGCCGAGGCCTGGCAGCGCGCGCTCGCCGACCCGCGGGCGGCGACGACGCCGGCCCCCGCCGACGAGGTCGAGGCCGCGGCCGCCGCGCTCGTGGCCGGGTTCGGCCTCGCCGGCGGCGTCGACGCGTGGCGGGGCGGACCGCTCGCGACCCCGCCGCCGGGCGACCCGCCCGGGGCCGCGATCCTCGCGGACGCGCCCGCGCTCGAGGGCGGCTTCCGCCGCGCGCGCGACCCGCTGGGGTTCGGCCTCGACGTGCCGCCTGGCTTCGAGGCGCGCCCCGCCGACCAGAAGCCGTTCGAGCGCGCCGTCCTCAAGGGCCCGGACGCCGTGCTCGTCCTCCAGGTGGCCGAGCTCCCCGACGCGCAGGACCCCGACGCCCTCGTCGCCGCCCTCGAGGTCGCGGCCTGGGAGGGGTGGCTGTCCTACAAGCGCCTGGCCGCGGCGCGCGGGGACGGCTGGCACCGGCTCGAGCTCGAGGCGCTCTCGCAGAACCCCGAGGACCCGGACGACCAGCGGACCTACCGGATCGTGGCCCGCTCGACCTGGCCCCCGGGCGGCGGGCGCGCCGTCACGCTGCTCGTCGTGCTGACGCCCGGCGCCCCGCCGCCGCCCTGGCTCGCGCGGGTCGAGGAGAGCCTGACGTGGCCGTGAGCGGCGAGCGGTCGAGCGCCAAGGAGCTGGCGGGCTGGGCCGCGGTCGCGCTCGCGGGCGTGCTCGCGTTCTGGCTCACCCGCCCCGGTCCGCCGGGGGACCCCGGGGCCGGCGCGCCCCCCGGCCCGACCCCGGGGGGGCGGCCCACGCCGCCGCCGGCCACGGGCCGCGCGTCGCTCGGGGTCCGGCTCGTCACCGCGGAGGGCGGGCTCGGGATCGGCGAGGTCTACTCCGGGAGCAACGCGGCCCGCGCCGGGCTCGTCGCGGGCGACGTGATCCTCGCGGTCGACGGCGTCCCGGCCGACGCCCCGCGCGTGCTCCTCGACCGGCTCGACCGCGCGCGCGAGGGCGGCTCGATCGCGCTCGCGATCCGCCGGGCCGACGGCGCGGAGGAGGCCGTCACGGTCGCCCTGGCCCGCTCGAGCGCCTTCGAGCTCGAGCTCGCCGAGCGCCTCCTCGCGGCCGCCGTCGACCAGCTCGCGGCCGCGCGCCGGCCGGACGGCCTGTGGCCCCACTACCAGGACCGGGCCCGCCCGAGCGTCGCGGTGACGGCGCTCGTCGGCCACGCGCTCGCGCGCGCCGGGCCCGACGTCGGCCCCGGCGTGCCCGCGCTCCTGAGCGAGGTCCGCGCGCGGCTCCTCGCGGCCCAGCGCGACGACGGCGGGCTCGACGACCCGGCCGAGCGCGTGCCCCACCGCGTCTACGCGACGGCGCTCGCCGCGCTCGCGCTCGAGGCCCCCGCGCGGGCGGGGGACGCGGCGGCGCGGGAGGCGCGGGCCCGCATGCTCGCCTGGCTGGCCCGCGCGCAGGTCCAGGAGGCGCACGGCTACGACCCGATCGACGCGCGCTACGGCGGCTGGAGCTACTACGACGCCTACGAGTCCGCGGCCCTGCGGACGGACGTGTCGACGGCCCGGTTCGCGCTCGAGGCGCTCGCCTCGGGCGCGCTGCCCGACGACGACCCCGTGTGGGACCGGGCCCGGCTCTGGCTCGACCTGACGCAGAACCACGCGCTCGCGCTCCCCGAGGGCGCGCCCGGGCGCGCCCTCGAGGAGGAGCTGCGCGACGGGGGGTTCGGCTTCACGCCGCGCCAGAGCAAGGCCGGCCAGCGCCTCGTGGGCCGGGCGCTCCTCGTCTACGGCTCCTACGGGAGCGCCACGGCCGACGGCGCGCTCGGGCTCCTCGCGGTCCTCGGCGTCGACCGGCGCGCGGAGGCCCCCGCGGCGCCCCCGCGCGACCCCGCGCTCGCCGCGGCGCTCGGCTGGCTCGGGCGGCGCCTCGCGGTCGAGCGCAACCCGGGCTTCGAGCGGGACGAGGTGGGCTGGGGCCAGGGGATCCACCTCTACTGGCTCGCGGCCCTCGCGGAGGCCCTCCACCGGGCCGGCGTCGCGCGGGTCGTCGCCCCCGACGGCGCGGCGCGCGACTGGGCGGCCGAGCTCGTCCGGCATCTCGGCACGCTCCACGCGCGCGCGCGGGACCGCTTCGCCGGCGCGTCGGCGCTCATGCACGAGGACAGCCCGACCGTGGCCGCCGCGTTCGCCGCGCTCGCGCTCGCCGCGGCCCGCGACCGGCTCCGCCTCGGCGGGGCCGACCTCGGCGTCGGGGCCGCGCCGGCCCTGCCCCC
>JANJTH010000656.1 GCA_024711205.1 Planctomycetota bacterium
GCCCAGGGCGACGGCCGCGAGCACGCCCGCCGCGAGTGCGCGCACGTGTCGCCGTCGGGCGCGGGCGAGCGCGGGGGGCGGGGCGCCCCCGCGCTCGAGGGCGCGCGCCAGATCCGCCGCGGTCGGACGCACCGCCGGATCGACGGCCAGGCAGGCGTGCACGCGCTCGGCGAGCCAGGCCGGCGCCTCGGGGCGCACCTCGCGCAGCGGGGTCACGCGGCCGAGCGCCGCCCGCGCCATGCGCTGGACCGCGCGCTCGCCGTCGAAGGCGGGCCCGCCGGCGAGCGCCTCGTAGAGGATCGCCCCGAGCGCGAACACGTCGACGGACGCCCCGGCGTGCCGGAGCCCCGCGAGCTGCTCGGGCGCCATGTAGCCTGGCGTCCCGCTCACCTCGCCCGTGGCCGTGAGCCGGCCCAGACCCTCGAACACGCCGGCCGGGTCGATCCCGAGCCCCAGGTCCGCGATCCAGGGCGCGCCCTCGGCGTCGAGGAGCACGTTCGACGGCTTGAGGTCGCGGTGCGCGGCGCCGCGCGCGTGGAGCCGCGCGAGCGCACCGGCGAGCGCGCGGCCGAGCGCGAGCGCCTCGTCGACCGGCAGCGCCCCCGCGCGCAGCCGGTCCTCGAGCGTCCCGCCCGGGAGGAAGGGCAGCACGAGGTAGGGCAGCGCGCCCGCCCGCTCGGTCGCGACGACGCCCCGGTCGAGGACCGGGACGAACCCCGGCCCGGGGTCCGCGAGCAGCCGCGCCTCGCGCTCGAGCCGGGCGGCGTCCGCGAGCGCGTGCCCCGGCCGCAGGACCTTCACGGCGACCTCGCGCCCGTCCGGCGCGACGGCGCGGAACACGGTCGCCGCGCCGCCCTGCCCGAGCCGGCCCAGGACGCGGTAGGGCCCGAGCATGGACGGGCCCCCGGGGCGGGGCGCGGTCGAGGCGTCGGTCGAGGCCTCGCGGCCGGGCTCGTCCACGGGCCGGACGATAGCGCGCGGAGCGCGCGGTCGGGCTCGCCCCGGTGCGCGCCCCGGCCCGGGGACCCCGACCGTGGTCGTCCCGTCGCGCCGGGTTGGCGATCAGCGGCGCCGGGCGAGGTCGCGCAGCAGGTCGAAGGCGTCACCCGCGGTCTCCGGCCGCGCGAGGCGCGCGCGGAGGTCCAGGAGCAGCCCTTCGGTGCGCACGCCTCGCCACGAGGGGCCCCCGTGGGTGCGCCGCGCGCGGGGGGCGAGGCCCTCCTCGACCCGGCTCCGCGCTGCCTCCAGGTCCCCGGCCCCGAGCGCGAGGAGCACGTCGAGCAGGGGAGGGTCGTCGCCGATCCGGTCGCCGGCGCCGAGCGCGCAGGCCCGGGCGTGGGCCTCCCAGGCGCGCGTCCAGGCCGGGGAGCCCGGGCCCTCGCCCGACGCGGCGAGGGCGAAGGCGAGCTCGCGGAGCGACGCCCACGCGAGGACGCCGGCGCGCGCGTCGAGCGCCGCCGCGAGGGCCGCCTCGGCGGCGCGCTCGGGGGGCTCCTGACCCGTCGAGGAGAGGTGCGCCGACCTGGTGCGGATGCGCGCCCGCGCGAGCGCGGCGAGCGGGTCGTCGCCGGCGCGGGCCTCGAGGCGCCGAACCACCCGCACGGCGGCGGCGGTGTAGGAGGCGGGCGCGCCGGTGCTCGCGGGCCCGTCGTCCCGCGCGTCGTGCGCGAGGAACCACGCCAGCGCGAGGACCTCGGTCAGCCAGGGCGCAGGCGGGAGGCCCTCGTCGAGCTCGGCCACGGCGGCGACCCACGCGTCGGGCTCCTGCGCGGCGCGCGCCCAGGCGCGGAGGACGAGGGCCGCGGTGAGCCCGTGCGGGGCGTCGGGCCCTCGGCATACGGACCAGCGCGGCAGGGCGCCGAGGAGCCGGCTCCCCTCCGCGTCCGAGGGCGCCGCGCCGGGCGACGCTCGCCGCGGAGCTGCGGGCGGCGCCCCGCTCGTCGCGTCGAGCAGGGCCCGACGGGCGAGCTCGTCCACGACGAGGTCCCTGTCCGCGGCGTGCGAGGTGAGGGGCGCCGCGTGGCGGCCCGCCTGCGCGGCTGGCAGGGGCGCGCGGGCGTCGCCGGCGGCCAGGGACCAGGCGTGCACCTCGATCGCGGCCGCGAGCAGCCGGGCGGGCGCGGCGCGCGCCCTCAGCCCGTCGTCGAGGCGGCGCGCGGCGACGGCGAGCCGGACCCGGGGACCTGCTCGCTCGATCCGGTCGAGGAGCGGCCCGAGCGTCGGTCGCGCCGCCCCGAGCGCCTCGGGCGAGGCCGACGTGACCGCCCACGCGAGGACCTCGAGGGGCACGTCGGGCGTCCGCGCGAGGGCCTCGAGGTCGTGGACGCCGAGCGGGTGCCCCGCCTCGAGCAGGGCCTCGGCGAACCACGCGCCGAGCTCCGGGCGCCAGGCGCCCTCGGCCTCGAGCGCGCGAATCGTCGGGCCCACACGGAGCGGGTCACGGTCGAGCTTGGCCTGGAGGAGGGCCGCGAACGCCGGGGGCGGGCCGCGTCGCTCGCCGCCCGCGCCGGCTCGTCGGACCCGCTCTGCGGCCGTCTGCGCGCCCGCTTCGTTCCCCGCGGCGAGCGCCGCGAGCCCTGCCAACGCCTCGAACTCCACCCGGCGGGCGAGCGGGTCCCGTCCTTGGCGGCTCTCGACCCGGTGGAGCCCGGGGCGGAGGGCCGCGAAGGCCGCCGCGTCGGACGCGAGCGGTCCGGTCGAGGCGAGCAGCCGCTCCGCCTCGGCGACGACGGCGGCGTCCTCGCGGCGCGATCGGAGCTCGTTGACGCCGACGCCGACGAGGAGCGCGAGCGCCGGCCCGAGGAGCGCGAGCGCGGCGCCGCCCCGCGCGAGCGCCCGGCGGGACGGGCGCCGCCCCGGGCGCGCCGGGTCGACCGCGAGGGGCCGCCCGTCGAGCCAGGCGTCGAGGTCGTCCGCGAGCGCCTCGCCGTCGGGGTAGCGGTCCACGGGGCGCCTGGCGAGGCAGCGGCGGCAGACGGCCTCCAGGTCCGCGGGCGCCGTCGGCTCCACCTCGCGCGCCGGCGTCGGCTCCGCCGTGAGGATCCGCCCGATCAGCGCCAGGAGGTCGGGCGCCTCGAACGGGTGCCGCCCCGTGAGCGCCTCGTACAGGACGACCCCGAGCGCCCACACGTCGGCCGTGGCCCCCGGCGCGCCGTCGCGTCGATCGACCTGCTCGGGCGCCATGTAGGCGGGCGTCCCGACGATCGCGCCGGTGCGGGTGAGCGCCTCGAGGTCGGCCGCGGCGGCGAGCCCGAAGTCCGTGACCCGCAGCGCGCCCTCCGCGTCGACGAGGAGGTTCCCGGGCTTCACGTCGCGGTGCGCGACCCCGACCGCGTGGGCGGCGCCGAGGGCCCGCGCGGCGTCGCGGAGCCACGCCACGCGCCGACGGAGCGGCGCGCTCGCCCAGGCCACGTCGAGCGGGCGGGCGCCCGGGACGAGCTCCAGGACCAGGTAGGCGAGCCCGTCGACCGCGTCGGCCGCGTGGATCGCGACGACGCCGGGGTGGCGCACCCGCGCGGTGAGGGCCGCCTCGCGCTGGAAGCGCGCGAGGCGGTCGACCGAGCTCGCCCCGTCGAGGAGGAGCTTGACGGCGACCTCGCGCCCCGTCGCGGCCTCGCGGGCGCGCACGACGAGCCCCATGCCGCCCCGGCCGAGCGGCTCGAGGCCGGTGAAGCGGGGGGCGAGCCGCGACGCGACGTCTCGAGGGAGGGAGGGGCCCACCGGGCCAGGTTCGGGCCTCCGGGCGCCCGGCGCCACCGTCCGCCGAGGGCCCGAGCGTCCGCGGGCGGAGCGGGCCCCGCCCGGGCGCTTGGCTCGGCCCCGGTGGGCGGCGTCGACGGGGCAGGCGGCGTCGTGGGTCGAGGGGGCGTCCGGCGGGGGCGCGAGCGCGCCCCCGCTCGCCTCCCCCTGCAGGCGACGCCGCCGGCTGTGCGGCCTGCGCCATGGGTGGCCGCGAGGCCGTTCAGCGCGCGGGCTCGGGCGCGAAGCCCCGGGCGACGAGGTCGACCGGCGGCCGGCCGCCGCCGCCCGCAACGAGGCGCGCGGCGAGCGGGCCGTCGAGCAGGTGCTCGTCGGGCGCGAGCGTGGCCTGGGCCCCGGCCGCGCGGTCCACGGCCACCCGTCGCCCGTCGAGCGCGTCGAAGGCGAGCCAGCGCCCGCGCGCCACGGGCTCGGCTCCCCGGCCGAGCGCGCGCTGGACGACGCGGCCCGCGCCGTCCAGGTGGACGACGTGGCGGCTGGGCGGCCGGTCGTGGTCGTCCTGGCCCTCGTGGAGGTGCTCGACGACGACGACCTCCCCGCCCGCGCCCGCGACGAGCCCGATCGACACCGGCCGGGCGGGGCGCGGCGCCCCGTCGAGGTCCCCGACCGCGAGGACCTCGGGCCAGGGCCCGGGCCGGGCGAGGTCGAGGACCCAGGCGACCGTCGCGAGGCGCGCGCCGGGCCCCGCCGCCGCCGCGGGGAGCGCCCGGAGCCCCACGACGTGGCGCCCCCCGGGGGCGAGCGTGGCCGCGAGCACGACGCCCGAGGGGGGCACGAGCGCGCGGACCGGCGCCTGCGCGCCCGCGCGGGGCGCGAGCACGAGCCGTTCCAGGGGGCGGGCGAGCGCGAGGCCCGCCGCGGCGAGCGCGGCGTCGTCGAGCCCGCGTGCCGACCGCTCGCCCACGAGGGCCCACGCGTCGCTCAGCCCGAGCGGGACGGTCTCCGGGGGGATCGCGACCACCCGGCCGGCCTCGGCGGTCGGCGGCCCCGGGGGCGCGCCGTCGAGCTCGACGAGCGGCTCGAACCCGGCGCCGTCGGTCCGCGCGCGGAAGGGCACGCCGTCGCGCCAGCCGAGCGGCGGGGCGTGCCAGGCGGGGAGCCTGTGCGCCGCCTCGAAGGGCGTCGCCCGGGCGCCGACGGCCGCGCCGTCGCGGGTCGACAGGAGCAGGCGCACCCAGGCGCCGCGCCCGCCGTCGCCGGTCGGGTCGAGCACCGTCACGAGGAGGCGGTCTCCGTCCGGCGACGGGACCACGGCGCTCGGCAGCTCCGGGAGCCGGCGCGTCCAGCGGCGCGCGACGTCGCCGTGCTTCTCGTGGACGGTCCAGCGGTCGAGGACGACCACGTCGTGCGCGGTCCACACGCCGGCGTGGACCCGCGCGACGAGGAGCCCGCCCGGGTCGCTCCACGCCCTCCAGTCGATCGCGTGGGCGAGCGGGTCGTCGCTCGCCGTCGTGGCCCGATCGACCGCGCGCGCGGTCGCGAGCAGCGCCGGGGCCGCGAGCCCGACGGCGCCGAGCGCGACGACGGCCCGCGCGAGCGCCCTGCCGCCGGGCCAGGCCTGGGCCCGCGCGGCCGCGAGCGCCGCGGCCCCGAGCCCGAAGGCGGCGACGGCGTGCACGACCCACCGGCCGCCCCACCGGGCGTCCGCGAACCACGAGGCCCCGAGCGCGCCGGCCTGGTCGAAGGCGACGAGCGCGAGGAGCGGCGCCGCGACGAACGCCGCGAGCGTCCGGCCCGTGACGGCCGAGGCGACGAGCCCGCTCAGGAACAGGAGCGCGACCCCGGCCACGTGTTCGCCCGGGCGGGCGCCGCTCGCCTCGCGGGTCAGCGTGGCCAGCGGGGCGATCAGGAGCGCGGCGTAGCCGGCGGCGACCGCGGCCCGCGCGAGCTGCTGGCGCGCGGGCGAGCAGGGCAGCGCGGCGAGGAACCGCGCCGCGCCCGACTCGACGTCGGGGGCGACCGCGGCGACGCCGAGCAGCCACGGGGCGGCGAGGGTCACGACGACCGCGGCCAGGTGCCAGGGCGTCATGTCGACGCCGCGCCGGAGCGCGTCGCCGAACGGCGCCGCGCCGAGGGCCACGAGCAGGCACAGGGCCACGAGGGCGAGGGCCACGGGGAGCTGCCGGCGCAGCTCGCGCAGGACGAGGCGCCTCACCGGGCACCTCCCGCCGCGCCGCTCGCGACGGCGTGCGCGGCCGCCTCGACCTGCGCCGGGCGCCAGCCGAGGGGCGCGCCGAGGAGCGGCCGGCCCGCGAGCACGGCCGTCTCGCCGTCGAGCCAGCAGGCCACGGCCTCGGCCCGCGCGTGGGGCCAGGAGCCGGGCGCCCCGAAGGGCTCCGCGAGCAACTTCGGCGGACCCTCGAGCGCGAGGGTCGTGCCCCAGGGGGCCGTGAGGCGGGCCCCGTCGGGGGTGAAGGCGACCTGGAGCCCGAGTTCGAGGGCCCCCGTCGCGGCGAGGCGCGCCGCGAGGGCGCGCGCGTCCTCGCCCGGGGTGAGGCGAGCGCGGAGCGCGCCCGCCTCGAGGTCGAACACGGCGAGCCCGCGCCCCGGCTCGTCCACGGCGAAGGTGCGCTCGTCGGGGGAGAAGGCCCACCCGCCGTAGCGTCCGCCGCCGGGGATCCAGGTCGCCCAGCCGCGCGCGGCGGTCGCGAGGACCCCGAGCGAGGCCGGCGGCGCGTCGCCGCCGGCGGCCGGGAGGGTCAGGGACGCGAAGCGCCGGCCGAGCCCGGGCAGGTCGAGGTCGACGACGGCGACCCCGCCTCGCGGCGACGGGTAGACGGCGTGGACGACCGCGCCCGCGGGCCAGGTCGCGAGGCGCCGCGGGCCGGCCGGGCGCGCGCCCGGTGAGCCCGGGAGCGCGCGCTCCTCGAGGCCCCCGGGGGTCGTGACGAGGACGCCGCCGCGGGGCGTCGGCCCGACGAGCGCGCCGTCGAGCGGCGCGCGGGTGACGGCGCGCTCGACGTCGGCGCGCGGGAGGGCCGGGTCGAGCCCGACCGGGCGGAGGACCTCGAGGTGCCCCGCGCGCTCGCGGACGAGCGCGGGCTCGGCCCCGAGCCACACCACGTGGTCGAACCCGAACCCCTCCGGGGCCGGCCCCGCCAGGCGGCGCGGCGGGGCGTCGGGGGCCGCGAGGTCGACGAGCCAGCCGCCCGGGTCGCGCGTGCAGCGGACGAGCAGGGCCCGCCCGCAGGGGGAGAGCTCGGGCGCCGCCACGTCCTCGAGCGGCAGGTCCCACACCAGGTGCCCGGGGGAGCGCCCGGGGGCGGGCGCGAGCTCGCGCGGGCGCGGCGAGGCCTTCCAGCGCAGCCCGCCGGCGCCCGCGCGCCCGAGGAGCGCGACGCGCCGCTGCGGGCCGGGCCAGGCCTGGCCGGCGAGCTCGACGGCGACGAGGTCGCCCCGGGGCGCCTCGACGGCGCGCACGACGAGGAGCCCGGGCCGGGCCGCGTGGAGGGTCCACGAGCGCGCGGCGGCCGTGCCCGCGAGGCCGACCCCGCCGAGGGCGACCACGCCCGCGGCGACGATCGCGGCCGGGCGCAGCGAGGGGCGGTGACGCTCGCCGAGCGCGTAGGCGGCCGCCCCGAGCGCGAGGAGCGGCGGGGCGGCGAGC
This sequence comes from Planctomycetota bacterium, assembly GCA_024711205.1. GTDB lineage: Bacteria > Planctomycetota > J058 > J058 > J058 > JANJTH01. The sequence goes on from JANJTH010000656.1 coordinate 7,367, forward strand.
AGCGCCGCCGTGGGCAGGAAGGGCCAGGGCTCGAGCCGGAGGAGCGCCACGGGCGCGGCGCCGCCGAGGAGGGCGAGCGCGAGCGCGACGACGGGCGCGAGGAGGAGCGCCGGGAGGGTCCCGCGCGCGGCGACGGATGCGGCGGACCCCGCGGCGAAGGCGAAGGCCGCGAGCGTGAGCGGGGCGAGCGGGCCAGGGGGAGCCCCGCCGGGGCGGAGCCCGGTCGCGGCGAGGCCGAGGCCGGCGCCGGGCGCGGGCCCCGCCCCGGCGGGGTCGACGGCGGCGCGCAGGGCGACGAGGGCGGCCCCGGCCAGCAGGGCCAGGGCGCCCGCCACGGCGAGCTTCGTCGCGACGACGCGGAGGGGCCGGACGGGGAGGCGGCTCAGGAACGCGACGCCGCCCGCGCCCGTGTCCGGGGCGACGGCGGCGACGCCGAGCAGCGCGGCCGTGCCCGCGAGCGCGAGCTCGAGGCCCTGCCCGAGGTGGAGCAGGCGGTCCGGCCGGGTCGCGAGCCACCACGCGCCCGCGGCGCCGACCAGCGGCGCGCCCAGCGCGTAGGGGGCGAGGCGGCGGGCCTCGCGCAGCGCGAGGCCGGTCACGACGTCACCTCGCCCGCGGGGGCGCCGGCCCCGGGCCGGCCGGCCTGCGGCTCGGTCCAGCAGGCGAAGGCCTCCTTGACGGTCGCGCGCCGGCGCTCGATCGCGGCGACCGGGAGCGCGCGGTCGAGCTCGGCTTCGACGTGCTCGGCCGGGCCGTGCGCGACGAGCGTGAGCGCGCGCGGGTCGCGCTCGAGCACGACGGCCCCGCGCGGGAGCGGGAGCGCGTCGCCCGGGGGGAGCACCCCCGCGAGCTCGACCACGTAGACGCCGCAGGCGGCGCGCAGCCGCTCGAGCTCGCCCACGAGCGCGGGCGCGCCGTCGCGCAGCACGACCGCGCGGTCGGCGATCCGCGCCACGTCCTCGACCCCGTGCGTCGAGAGCAGCACGGCGCGCCCCGGGGCGTCGGCCACGAACGCGGCGATCCCCTCGAGGAAGTCGTCGCGCACGAGCGGGTCGAGCCCGGACGTCGGCTCGTCGAGCACGAGCAGGCGCGGGCGCGCGGCGAGCGCGAGCGCGAGGAGGAGCCGCGCGCGCTGGCCCTTGGACAGGTGCGCGCAGCGGACCCCCGGGTCGAGCCGGTAGGCGGCGCGCTGCCGCTCGAACCCGTCGCGGTCGAAGCGCGCGCCGTGGGCCTCGGCCACGAGCGCGGCGAGCGCGGCGACGCTCAGGTCGTCGAGGAGCTCGCGGCGCTCGCTCACGAACGCGACGTCCTCGAACAGGCGGTGCCCCTGGCGCCGCGGGTCGCGCCCGAGCACGGACACCGACCCCGCGGAGGGCGGGAGCAGCCCGAGCAGCATCTGGATCGTCGTCGACTTGCCCTGGCCGTTGCGGCCGAGGAGCGCGGTGATCGAGCCCTCGGGCACCGCGAAGTCGAGGTCCCGCACGACCCAGCGCCGCCCGAATCGCCGGCCCAGCCCGCGCGCCTCGATCGCCGCCCGCTCGCCCGACGCCGCCTCGGTCTCGCGCATGGCCTCGCCAGCATGATCGTGGCGGGCGGCGTCCGCCACCGGGGCCTCCTTGCCCGGGGCCGGCTTGCCCGGGGCCGGCTTGCCCGGGGCGCCGCGCCAGGCCCGCGCGAGGAGCGCGAGCGGGGCCCCCTTCGCGCGCGCCCCGGCCCGCGCAGGCGGGGCGCACGCGCCCTGCCCGGCCAGACCCCGGCCCTGCCCGGCGCCGCCCTCCGCCCCGGGCGCGCCCTCCCTCCCCGCCTCCGTGCGCCGATCCGCGTCCATACGCTCTCCTCCCGCGCGGCCACGACGGCCGCGACGCGCCCGCGCGACCACCCGGCCGCGACGTCGCCACCCACGCGGAGGTCGACCGACGCCGGTCGACCTCGAGCCCTCGCGTCGCCCCGGCTACCCCTTCGTCCGCCCCGCCGCCCAGCGCGGCAGCGGGCTCGCCGCCAGCTCCTCGAGCACCTCGGCGTGGCGGCGCGCGCGCGCCGCGACGCCCAGGGCCTCGATCAGGACCTCCTGGACCTCGGCCGCCGAGAGCCCGGCGTCGAGCGCCTCGCCCACGGCCCGCTCGAAGCGCTCGAGCACGAGGGCCTGCCGGCGCTCCGTCGCGATCGCCGGCCCGGCGTCGTGGACGAACACGCCGGTCCCGCGCCGGCTCTCGATCACGCCGTCGCGCTCGAGGTCGCGGTAGGCCTTGGCGACCGTGTTCGGGTTGACCTTGAGCCGGGCCGCGACCTCGCGCACCGAGGGGAGCTTGTCGCCGGGGCGGTAGACGCCGCGCGCGATCCCGTAGAGGACCCGGTAGACGATCTGGTCGCCGATCGGGACCGGGTCGTCGGGGTCGATCCGCCACTCGTCGCTCACGTGGGCCTCTCTGCCTCCGGGGGAGGCGCCGGGGCAACCGAACACGGCGCACCCCCCGTGCTCGCCCAGGCACTCGCGGTGGTGCCGCGCCCCGCAGGCCGGGCAGCGCCGCGCCGGCTCCGCCGCCGCGATGGCGGTCCGGCAGTAGGGGCAGTCACCGGCACGTGCGAGGGCGAACTGGATCACTGGCTAGATAGTGTACTGGCTCACTAGTTCACGCAAGATGAATTCCGGCCGCGCTTCCGAAGGCCATTTCCAGGAATGCTTTGCACGTTCCGCCCCGGGCCTCACCTGCCGTCGGTCGCGCCGGGCTCCCGGGCGGACCAACCCCTCCGGCCCCGCCTCGAACTCGCTCCGTGCGCGCACGATTCGGCCCGGTTCCGTCCCGGGTGGACCTGTTCACGGCGCGAAAATCGTCCTAAGAGCAGTTCTGGCGGTGCGTGCGGGATGGCCCCGCCGTTGCTCCTCCTCCGCCCATGAGCGTCCCGCGTCTCCCCGTCATCCTGTCCGTCGCGGTCGAGCGCCGATACCTCTCGGAGGAGCTCGCCGCCGAGCTCGCAGCGCACGCCCAGCGCTCGGCCGCGCCGCTCGAGCGGCTGCTCGCCGAGCGGGCGGGGCTCAGCCCGCGGCGCCTCGAGCGCCTCCAGGGGCACGTCCGCTACCGCATGCTCCGCAAGGCCGACAAGGTCTACGCCCGCGAGGCGCTCGGCCACGGCCTCGTCTCGCGGGAGGCGCTCGAGGCCGGCCTCGCGGCGCAGCGCGCGCGGTTCGAGGAGCGGCGCGAGGTCGTGCGCCTGGGCGACCTCCTGCTCGAGCAGGGCGCGCTGGGCGCCCGCGAGGACCGCGCGCTGCGCGCCCGGGTCGCCAAGGTCTCGCAGGCGGGCGACGGGAGCGGCTCGGCCGCGTCGATCGCCATGCACGAGTCCTCGTGGGGCCAGACCTCCCAGCCGAGCTTCGAGCGGATCGAGTCGGCCGTGCGCCAGGTCGAGCGGGTGCGCAAGCAGGTCGCGGAGGTCTCGGTCAGCGAGCACGAGGAGCCGAGGACGCCGCTCGCGCTCGCCGACGAGGTCGACCCGGCCGTGCTCGACAGCGCGGCCGAGGTCGAGAGCGCGTGCGCCGCGCTCGCGCGGCGCCGCGTCAGCGGCGAGGGCCCCGTCACGCACCGCAGCTCCGGCTCGCGCTCGAGCGGGCTCCGGTCGGTCGCGCCCGCGCCGGCCAGGGCCGACGCCCCGAACAAGAAGTCGACGGGCCTCCGGCGGATCCTGGGGATCGGCGCCGCGCCCTGAGCCCCGGCCGGGCGGGCGGCTACGCGGGCGACGTCCCGGCGCCGAGGGCCGCGGCGACGAGCTCGCGCTCCCGCGCCGCGTAGGGTGCGAGCGCGCGCGCCAGCGCCGGGTCGAGCAGGTCGAGCGCGCCCTCGGCCGCGACCGACGCGTAGCCGCGGAGCACCTTGTGGAGCGTGGCCCCCGCCCCGGCGTGGACGCGGGAGAGGCCGCGCTCGATCGCCCAGGCGATCGGCCGGTAGGCCGTCAGCGCGAAGAAGACGAACGGGACGTCCTCTGCCGCGCCCCAGTAGCGGCCCCACAGGTCGTCGCGCCCGCGCACGCACAGCGAGCCGCCGATCGGCGCGCCCCCGCGCCGCGCGACGAACAGCACGAGGTGCCGGCGCCAGGCGAGCAGCTCGCGCCACGTCGCGGGCTTCAGGTAGTCGCTCCCCGTCGCGTGGCGCGCGCACGAGGCGCGATACCACCGCTCCATGTGGGCGAGGTCCTCGGCCTCGACCGCGTCACCCTCGAGGGCGTCGATCGTGACGCCCGCCTCGTCGAGGCGGCGCAGCTCGCGGCGCGTCCGCACGCGCTCCTTCGAGCGCATGCCCGCGAGGTAGTCCTCGAACGTCCGCTCGCCCGCGCGCGACCAGACGGGGTGCGCCTGCGCGCGCAGGAGCGCCCCGCGCCCCGCGAGCCACGCGGCCTCGTCGGGCGGGACGAACAGCCAGTGGACGCCCGAGGCGCCCTCGGCGCGGGCCACGTCGCGCGCGGCCTCGAACAGCGCGGCCCGGCGGGCGTCGACCAGGGCGGGCGCGAGCCCCGGCTCGAGGACGAGGTGCTCGACCTCGACGGGCGAGAACGGCGCCATGGACACGAGCTTGGGATACCAGCGGTGGTTCGCGCGGGCCGCGACGAGCTCGGGCCACGCGCCGTAGAAGAACTCGCCGCGGACGTCGGCCTTGAGGTAGAGCGGGGCGAGCCCGACGAGGCGCTCGCCGTCCCAGAGCGTCACGTGGCGCGGCGCGACGCCGTGGCGCGGCACGGCCGAGCCCGCCTCGACCGCGGCGAGGAACGCGTGCGCGAGCCAGGGCGTCCGCCCCGCGACGAGCCCGTCCCACGCCGCGGCCTCGACGCGGGCGACGCCGTCGAGGACGCGGACGGTCAGCACACGGGCTCGGCCCGACGGAGCGGCGCGAGCCCCGGGGGCGCGCCCGCCGGGGCGTCGGCCTCCTGGAGGGCGGGCGCGGGCGCCGCGGCGTCGTGCCCGGCCGCCGGGGCGTCGCCCGCCTCGTGCCCGGGCGGGGGCTCGCCCGCGAGCGCGCCCGCGACGAGCACCTCGACGCGGCGCTTCGCCTCGCGGTGCGCCTCGGACCAGAGCAGCAGGGCGAGCGCGACGGCGCCGGCCGCGAGCCCGAGCGAGAGGTCGAGCGGGAACGGCCAGCGCGAGACGCGGACCGGGACGACGGCGAGGACGGCGGCCCACGCGAGGCAGGCCACCGCCAGGCCGTCGAGCGTGCCCACGCGCAGCGCGCGGCGGGCCAGCGCGCGGTCGGTGCCGGCGCGGCGCGGGTCGTCGCGGACGGCGGCCTCGAGGGCGTCGGCGAGCGCGCCGGGGTTCCGGTAGCGCGACCAGCGGGTCGGGCGCAGGCCCGGCGCGTCGGCCGGGGCCTCGCCC
>JANJTH010000684.1 GCA_024711205.1 Planctomycetota bacterium
GCCGCGACCGCCGGCGCCCCGGGGCAGGGCGCCTGACGGCGCCCCGGGGCAGGTCAGGGGAACAGGCCGGGCAGCCCGAGGCCCAGGCCCTCGTCGAGGCCGAGCGCGAGGTTCATGCACTGCACGCCCTGACCCGCGGCGCCCTTGACGAGGTTGTCGATCGTGCACGTGACGACGACGTGGCGCCCGCGCACCGCGAGGTGCACGTCGGCGCCGTTCGTCCCGACGAGGCCCTTGAGCTCCGCGGGCGCGTCGACGAGGCGCACGAAGCGGCCCGCGCCGTAGCGGCGCGCGTAGGCGGCCCGCACCGCGTCGGCCTGGCCCGGGTCCGCGAGCGCCGCCGTGAGCGTCATGTGGATCCCGCGCGTGATCGGGGCCGAGCACGTCGTGAGCACGAGGTCCACCGGCGCGCGCCCGGCGCCCGCGGGCGGCGGCGCGAGGCACGAGCCGGCGGCGGCCAGGCGCTCGAGCGTCTGGCGGACCTCGGGCTCGTGCTGGTGGGCGAGCACGCGGTAGGCGTAGAGGTTCCCGTCGCGGAGCGGGAAGTGCGTCGTCGGCTTCGCCTGCGCGCCGCTCCCCGACGCGCCCGTGAAGCCGACGAGCGCGAGCGGGCCCGCGAGCCCGCCCTCGCGCGCGGCCGTCGCCTCGACGAGGGGCCCCGCGGCGAGCGCCGCGGCCGTCGCGAAGCAGCCCGGCGACGCGACGAGGCGCGCGCCCGCGAGGCCGCCCGGCGCGCCCAGCTCGGGCAGCCCGTAGACGAAGCGCGGGAGCACCTCGGGCCACACGTGCTCCTCGCCGTAGGCGGCCCGGTAGGCGGCCGGGTCGAGCAGGCGGTGGCTCCCCGCCATGTCGATCACGAGCGGGGCGTCGCCCGCCTCGAGGCGCGGGCGGAGGGCCGCGACGACCTGCATGCTCTCGCGGTGCGTGAGCGCGAGGAACACGACGTCGACCCCCGCGGCCGCCTCGAGCGGGGCCTCGCCCGAGAACACGAGGTCGGTCGCGCCGCGCAGGTGGCGGTGGTGCCGGTCGACGCGGGTCCCGGCCTGGCTCTGCGAGACGGCCCGCACGAGCTCGACGCGCGGATGCGCGACGAGCAGCCGCAGGAGCTCGGCCCCCACGTAGCCGGCCGAGCCGAGCACGGCCACGCGCGCGCGCCCCTCGCCGACCCCGGCCGCCCCGCCCCGCCCGTCCTGCGCTCCGTCCCGAGCTCCGGCCATCACTCCGCCCCCGCGCCCAGGCGCGCCTCGAGGTAGGCCCCGCGCGCCGCGTCCACGAGCGGGTCGAGCCGGACCTGCAGCCCGGCCCGCCCGGGCCCCTCCTGCCAGACGACCTGGAGGAGCGTGAGCAGCGACCAGCGCCGGGCGACGACCACGTCGTCGGCGAGCGCGTCGTAGCGCGCCTCGCTCGAGGCGTGGAACAGGAGGTCGAACGGCCCCAGCCCGAAGCGGGTCCGCCAGCCCGTGCGCTCGCGGCCGACGAGCAGCGGGAAGCCCCACTCGGCGGCGGGCGGCGGGAGCTCGAGCGCCACCTCGCGCGCGGCCCCGCCGGGGCCCACGGCCGTGAGCGGCTCGATCCGCGCGAGGACCTTCTCGCGCAGGGCCGGGTCGTCCTCGAGCGCGGCGCGGAGGTCGGCCGCGTCCGTGCGGAGCAGCTCGAGCGCGCTGCGCGGCCCGCCGCGCAGGAGGTCGAGCGGGCGGAGGCCCGCGCGCGCGGCGACGGAGCCGGCCTCGACGGCGACGACGAGCAGGTCGGCCGGGCCGGCGTCGGCGGGCCGCCGGCCGGGCGGCCACGCGTCGACGCGGGCGAGCGTGAACCCGAGCCGGGCCTCGGCCTCGCGGTCCCAGGGCACCACGGGGAGCGGCTCGGGCGGGCGCGCGCGCGCGGCGACGGCGAGCAGCGCGCCCGCGCGGCGGACGACGAGGCGGAGCACGAGGTCGTCGAGCCCGACGGCGAAGCCGCGCAGGTCCGCCGGCGCGCGCGGGGCCACCCCGGCCTGCCCCGTCAGGGGCAGCGCGGCGTCGGGGTCGAGCGTGCCCTCGAGCGCGGCGACGGCGGCGTCGGGCGCGCCGGCGGCCGGGGGCGGGAGGCGCCGCGCCTGCGCGAGCACGACGACGTCGCCTGGCCGCGGCCCCTCGGGCGCCTGGACCTCGGCCGGCCCCCCGGCCCCGGGCTCCGGCGCGCCCGCGTCGGCCCGCGCGGGCGGGGGCTCGACGCCGCGCACGACGACCTGCTCGGCCTCGGCCGCGAGGTCGAGCCCGAACACCCCGCGCAGGTCGCCCGCCGCGGGCGCGTGGACGAGCGCGCCGCGGGCGTCGACGCGGAGCCGCCCGCCGTCGGCGGTCGCGCGGCTGGCGAGCGCCGGGATCGGCGTCGGCGCGCCGGGCTGGAGGTAGCTCACGCAGCCGGCGCCGAGCGCGATCGGGGCGAGCAGCGCGAGCCGGACGGCGCGCCTCATGGGCCCCCCGGGCCGACGTCGGCGTCGAGGTCGTCGCCGAGGGGGATCACCCACAGGAGCCACAGCCGCGAGACGCTCGGCCCCTCGGGCCAGCGCTGCTCGGACTCCCAGCGGACGAGGCCGAGCAGCGTGCCCCAGTCGGAGCGCCGCACGTAGTAGCTGCGGCTCGGCCGGTCGGCGGGCGGGGGCGGCGCGGGCGCGGCCTCGTCGGGCGCGGGGGGCTTCGGCCGGGGCGGCGGGACGAGGCGGTGCTCGACCACGGTCCGCCGGAAGGCGAGCGCGTCGAGCGGGCCCAGCGCCCAGGCGGAGCCCGTCGCGGCGCTCCGCGTCTCGGCGAGGAACGGGGCCCGGAACCCGCCCGAGAGCCCGAGCGGCGGGCCCGGCTCGACCTCGAGCCGCGCGGGCTCGCCGGAGGCGCGCACGAGGTCGACCACGACCGCGCGGCCCGGGGCGGACGCCGCGAGCGGGTCGACGAGGTCCGCGGGCGCGCGCACCGGGGCGCCGTCGACCGCGACCACGAGGTCGAACGGGCGGGCCCCCGCGAGCGCGAGCGGCGAGGCGCGGTCGAGCGCGGCGAGGACGACGCGCCCGGCCGCGGTCGCGGAGCCCGGGCGGGCGACCCCGTCCGCGCCCGCCCCCGCGGGCG
>JANJTH010000710.1 GCA_024711205.1 Planctomycetota bacterium
GGCGGCGTCGCCTTCGCGCCCCCGTCGCAGCCGGCGCCGAGCAGCGCCGCGAGCAGCGCGGTCGCGAGCCGGGCCCGCGCGCGGCTCACGTCGGCCCGCCCCAGAGCGGGAAGCGGGCGCACAGCGCGCGGACCTCGGCCCGCACCGCGTCGCGCGCGCCCGCCCCGCCCGTGAGCGCCCGGTCGATCAGCGCGGCGACCTGGTCCATCTCCTCGAGGCCCATGCCGCGCGTCGTGATCGTCGGCGTCCCGAGCCGGACGCCGCTCGGGTCCATGGGCTTGCGCGGGTCGTACGGGATCATGTTCTTGTTCACGGTGATCCCGACCTCGTCGAGCGCCGTCTCGGCCGCCCCGCCCGCCAGGCCCTTCGGCCCCAGGTCGACGAGGAACAGGTGGTTGTCCGTGCCGCCCGACACGATCCGGTAGCCGCGCCCGGCCAGCCCGTCGGCGAGGCGCCGCGCGTTCGCGACCACGCGCTCCTGGTAGGCCCGGAACCCCGGCGCCTGGGCCTCGCGGAACGCGACCGCCTTGGCCGCGATCACGTGCCCGAGCGGCCCGCCCTGCTGGCCCGGGAACACGCTCTTGTCGAGCGCCTTCTTGTGCTGGTCCTTGCAGAGGACGAGCCCGCCGCGCGGCCCGCGCAGCGTCTTGTGGGTCGTCGTCGTCACGAAGTCCGCGTGCGGGACCGGGCTCGGGTGGAGCCCCGCCGCGACGAGCCCGGCGATGTGCGCGATGTCGCACAGCAGGTAGGCGCCGACCTCGCGCGCGACCGCGGCGAACGCCTCGAAGTCGATCGTGCGCGAGTAGGCGCTCGCCCCGCACACGATCATCTTGGGCCGCTCGGCGCGCGCGACGCGCGCGACCTCGTCCATGTCGATCCGCTCGTCGTCCTTGCGCACGCCGTAGCGGACGATCTTGTAGACCCGGCCGACGAAGTTCACGGGGTGCCCGTGCGAGAGGTGCCCGCCGTGGTCGAGCGACATGCTCAGGATCGTGTCGCCGGGCGCGAGCACGGCCCCGTAGACCTCGAGGTTCGCCTGCGTGCCCGAGTGCGGCTGCACGTTCGCGTGGTCCGCCCCGAACAGGGCGCAGGCCCGCTCGCGCGCCAGGCGCTCGCAGTCGTCGAGGTGCGCGCACCCGCCGTAGTAGCGCTTGCCCGGGTAGCCCTCGGCGTACTTGTTCGTGAACCACGAGCCCGCGGCCGCCATGACGGCCGGGGACGCGATGTTCTCGCTCGCGATGAGGACGAGCGTGTCGTCCTGCCGGCCGCGCTCGGCGCGCAGCGCCGCCGCGACGTCGGGGTCGACGTCGTGGACCGCGCTCAGGACCGCCTCGGGGTACGCGCTCGTGCTCGGGGGTGCGGCCGCCACGCTCTCGCTCCTGTCGGGCCTCGCCCGGCCCGGTTCCTGGGGAGCGGGCATTCTCCGGGGCGAACGCCTCGCCCTCAACGCTGGAGCGTGCGCACACGCCGTGCCGTCCGCCGACCGCGGTCCGGCCGGGACCTGGAGCGCGCCGGGTGGCGCAGCGGCATCCAGGGCTGGTCGAGCGCGCGCCAGGCCCCCCGGGCCCGGCTCGCCCCGGGCCCGTACGTGCCGAGCGCCGGCCTCGCCCCGCGGGGGGACGGGCCGGCGCCGGCTGCGCGGGCGAGGCGCCTGGCGGTCGTCAGGCCCCGACGGTCTGCCAGGCGCGGTCGAGCTTCGCCTTGACCCAGTCGGCGAGCCGCGGGACCTCGATCGCGTCCCAGTCCTTCGAGAGGCGCAGCTCGAGGAACTGCGCGTAGAGCGCGTCGACGATCCCGCGCAGCTCCTCGCCGGCCGCGAGCTTCTCGGCGAGCGCGTCGACCGCGTCGTCCTCCTCGCCCTCGGGCGGCTCGGGGACCTTCACGCCGAGCAGGTCGAGCGTGTCCCCGTCGAGCGCGAAGTGCCACTCGCGGTCGCCGCGCGCCGCGACGAACCGCGCGCGCCGGAGCACGAGCCCGCCGCCGAGCGCGTTCGCCGCCTCGGGCCGGAGCGTCGGCGTGCCGCCGCGCAGCGAGGCCCGCGGGCCGTCGTCGTCCCAGCTCGCGAGCGAGAGCCCGTCCTCGACCACGAGCGCCACCTGCCCGCCGTCGAGGTCGAACTCGCCGCCCTCGACCTCGCAGCGGAACCACAGCCACGTCAACAGCTCGGTCGCGAGGAAGCTCCGCTCCGCCGCGAACGCCAGGTCTTCTGCCATGTCCGTCCCCTCCTGGTCCTGGGCCTAACCGACCGCCGCGAGGTCGCCGTTGCGCGCCGCCGTCCCGAGGAGCAGCGGGCGCGCGTCCTTGAGCGCGTCGAGCGCCCCGTGCTCGCGCGCCCACTCGGCCGCCGTGACGCCCGGCGCGTGCGGGGCGACCTCGAGGTCGAACGTGCGCTCGAACAGCGCCGTGAACTGCTCGACCACGGCCTTCGACGTGCTCTGGAGGAACAGCCGCCGCGAGTGCACGTTCCAGAACACGCCGTAGGCGCGCTGGACCGGCGGCAGCTCCGTGAGCAGGCGCCGCTTGAGGTCGGCCTTGAGCTGCCTGCGCCGCGACGCCGAGAGGTGTTCGAGCCCCTCGGCCTCCTTCGTCGCCGCGACCTCGACCGCGAGGTGCGCCGCGAGCAGCCCGCCCGGGACCTTCCGCGTGTCGACGCGCAGCGCGAACGTGAAGTAGCGCCCGCGCACGAGCCGCGTCGGCTCGAAGTCGCCGTCGAACAGGTGCTCCGGGCCGATCCAGCCGGCGACCGCCCCCTCCTCGGCCTCGCCCATGCCCGCGAACGCGAGCTGCTCGAGCCGCTCCGCGATCTTCTCGGGCTTCGGCGTCGGGTTCTTGCCCGACACGCGGAAGCACCGCGTCGTCAACGCGCCCTTGCCGACCAGCATGCCGCACCTCTCCGCCCGGCCGCCGCCCCCTCGCCGGGGGCGCCGCCCGCGCCGCCTGCCGGGCGGGCCGCCCGGGGGCGCCCGCCTGACGTGTCGCTCGACCTCGTTCGAATCGATCCCCGCGCTGCCGCGAGGCCCGCAACCTACCCCGGACCTCCGACATCCCCGGGGCGCCGGCCGGGCAATGGCTTGCGCCCGGCGCGGCCCGCCGCGACCATGACGAGGCCGCCTGGGCGGCGGGACGGAGGGCGCGTTGGGGGCCGAGAGCGGGGCCGGGGCCGAGGCCGGGGGTGCCGAGCGCGAAGACCCGCCCGAGCGGGCCGCGGTCCTCGCCCGCGCGACGCTCGAGCGCGCGGGCGCGCGCGGGCAGGCGCGGTTCGCCGCGGCCCGCGAGATCCTCGCCTTCGAGGAGTACCTCGCGCTCGTCGCGCGCGACCCGGCGCGCCACACGCGCGGCGCCGCGGCCTACCTGCGCGACTGCATGGACTTCTACGGGCACGACGAGGTGCGCGGCCCGCGCGGGCGCGTGCGCCGGTTCCGCCTGTTCGACGGGCCGACGAACGGCGGCGCCACGCGCGTGCTCGGGCAGGAGGAGCTCCAGAACGAGGTCTACAAGCACCTCACGGCCTTCGTCGAGCGCGGGCGCGTCGACAAGCTGATCATGCTCCACGGGCCCAACGGGACCGCGAAGTCGACCTTCGTCGAGTGCCTGCTCGCCGGGCTCGAGGACTACTCGACCCGCCCCGAGGGGGCGCTCTACCGCTTCAACTGGATCTTCAGCGACGCCGCCGACCGCGCGGCGCTCGGCTTCCACGAGCGCGCGCCGGGCCGCGACGACGGGAGCCTCGCCTACCTCGAGCCCGAGGAGATCACCTTCAAGCTCGGCTCGGAGCTCAAGGACCACCCGCTCCTGCTCCTCCCGCAGGCCGAGCGCGTGGGCCTGGTCGAGGAGGCGTTCGCAGCCGCGGGGCTCCCCTGCCGGCTCTCCGACTACCTGCGGCGCGGCGACCTCTGCCCCAAGAGCAAGGAGATCGTGCGCGCGCTCTCGACCGCCTACAAGGGCGACCTCCGGCGCGTGCTCACGCACGTGCAGGTCGAGCGGCTCTACGTGAGCGCGCGCTACCGGCAGGCCGCCGCGGTGATCCAGCCGCAGCGCAACGTCGACGCCGCCTCGCGCCCGCTCAACCTCGAGAAGAGCTACCGACTCCCGGCCATGCTCGGGCAGTCGAGCCTGTCCGAGCTCTCGGGCGAGCTCGTCGACGCGAACCGCGGCCTCGTCGAGTACTCCGACTTCTTCAAGCGCCCGCTCGAGCTGAGCAAGTACCTGCTCACGACGAGCGAGCGCGGCACGATCAGCCTCGCCGACGCCACCGCCCAGCTCGACTGCGTGTTCTTCGCGACCGCGAACGAGAAGAACCTCGCGATCTTCAAGCGCAACCCCGACTTCCCCTCGTTCAAGGCCCGGTTCGAGCTCGTGCGCGCGCCGTACCTGCTCCGCTGGTCGATCGAGGAGGGGATCTACGCGCGCGAGGTGCCGGCGATCGCGCGCACGAAGCACGTGGCGCCGCACACGACGCGCGTGATCGCGCTGTGGGCCGTGCTCACGCGCCTGTGCCGCCCGCGCGTCAAGACCTACAAGGGCGACCTGGCCGGCCTCGTGGGCAAGCTCCGCCCGCTCGACAAGGCGCGCCTCTACGACGCGCTCCAGGCGCCCGAGGAGTGGCCCGACGCCGAGCGGCGCGAGCTGCAGAAGCACGTCGAGCAGCTCGCGGGCGAGCTCGACGCGGCCGAGGAGGAGTTCGAGGGGCTCGTCGACGCGGCCTACGAGGGCCGGCGCGGGGCGAGCCCGCGCGAGGTCATGAGCTTCCTGCACGAGGCCGCGCAGGACCCGCAGTTCGCCTGCCTCTCCCCGCTCGCGGTCCTCAAGACGCTCCGCCGCGAGACGGCCGACAAGAGCCTCTACGAGTTCCTGCGCCTCGACCCCGAGGCCGGCTACCGCGACGTCGACCGGCTGATCGACGACGTCGAGGGCGAGTGGCGGCGGCTCGTGCGCGACGAGGTCCACGGCGCGGTCGCGCTCGTCGAGGAGGCGGCCTACGACCAGCTCTTCGAGGACTACTTCCAGCACGTCAAGGCGTCCGAGGCGGGCGAGAAGCTGCGCAGCCGGATCACGGGCCAGCTCGAGCCGGCGAACGCCGAGCTCATGGGGCGCGTCGAGGGGCTGGTCGGGATCTCCGAGAAGCCGACCGCGTTCCGGCGCTCGCTGATCCAGCGGGTCGCCGCGTGGGCGATCGACCACCCCGGCCAGAAGGTCGACTACAAGGCGATCTTCGGGGACATCTTCCAGGCGCTGCGCGCCCGCTACCACCGCGAGCGCGAGCAGGCGATCAGCCAGCTCCAGACGCAGATCCTCCGCCACGGCACCGACGACTGGAGCACCGTGAGCGCGGCCGACCAGAAGAAGGTCCTCGCCGCGCTCGAGCGGCTCGAGGGGCGCGGCTACTGCCGGCAGTGCGGCAAGGAGGCGCTCGTCTACGTGCTCCGCCACCCCGGCGCGGACTGAGTGGCCGGGCGCCCGGGGCGGGGCGGCGGCGGGTCGCCGCGCGCGGACGGTCCGGGGGACGGGACGCCCGCCCGCCCGCTCGCCTCGCACCGCGACCCGCGGCTCGCGGTCGTCCGCGACCTGGCGCGCGGCCGGGCGCGCCGGGAGACCGGCCTGTTCGTGCTCGAGGGGCCGCGCGTCGTCCTCGAGGCCCTCGCGCCGCCCGGGCGGGCCGGGCCTGCGCCCGCCCCGCCAGCGTCCGCCGGTCCGGCGCTCGCCGG
>JANJTH010000766.1 GCA_024711205.1 Planctomycetota bacterium
GGCCCGCCGGGCGGCCGTCGACGCCGCCGCCCCCGCCTGGGCCGCCCGGCTCGAGGCCGACCTCCCGCGCGGGGCCGCGGACGGCGCCCTCACGCACCTCGCCCTGGCCCTCGACGCCCCGCCCGGCGCGGCCGGGCCGGCCCTCGCGCGGGCGCTCGACGAGGTCCTGGGGCGCGCCGCGGCCGCCGCCGAGGACGCCGCGGGCCGGGGGCTCACCCCGGACGTGCTCGCGCGGGTCTACCTCGACCTCTGCCCGGCGCAGCCGCCCGCCCCGGCGGTCCTCGAGGCGTGCGTCGGGCCGCTCTCGATCGCGCGCGCGCTCGCCCCGGAGGAGGCCCGGCTCGTGCTCCGGCTCGGCGCCGACCTCACCGTCCCCTACGTGGCCCGCCGCGTGGCGACCGGGCCGCTCGCCCTCGCGCTCGCGCGGACGCCCGGGAGCCGCGCGCTCCGCCTCCTGCACACCCTCCGCGAGGACGTGGGCCAGGGCGACCCGGAGGCGCGCGCCCGGGAGGTCCGCCACGCGCTCGAGGCGCCGTTCGCCGACCTGGCCCCGACCCACGAGGGCGAGGCGTGGCTCACCCTCGCGATGCTGCTCGAGCGATGCGCGGAGCGCCGGCCCGCGGCCGCCGCGCGGGAGGCGCTCGTCGAGGCCGCGGCCGCGGCCGACCGCGCGCTCGCGCGCTGCGAGCGCCCCGAGCAGGTCCAGCGGGCGGCGACGCTCGCCCCGCGCCTCGCCGCGCGCCTCGCCGCCACCCCCGAGGCGCAGCTCGCCGTCTGGCGGCGCGGCCTCGCGCGGCTCGACGCGGTCGTCGAGCACGGCGGCCTGCGCAGCCTCTCGCTCGAGGCGCGACGCCGTCAAGGCGAGCTCCGGCTCCTGTTCGTCGACCACCTCCTCGGCGCCGGCCGCCTCGACGACGCGCGCGCGGCGCTCGCGGAGCTCCGGCCGCGCGCGCTGGCCCACCCCTGGCTGGCCCTGCTCTGGCGAGAGCGCGCCGCCCGGGCCGCGCGCCGCGCCGGCCGCCTGGCGGAGGCGGCCGAGGCGCTCGGCGACCTCGAGGCCCCCGACGGGGTCGCGCTCGGGCTCCTCGCCGAGGGCGTCCGGCTCGCCGTCGCGGGCGGCGACCCGGCGCGGGCCGCCGCGCTCCTCGACCGCGCGCGCGCCCACGAGCTCTGGGACCCCGCCGCGGGGGCCGCGCTCGAGCAGGCGGTCGCGCGCATGACGAACGAGGACGAGGCCGCCGCGCCGGCCGGCCGCTGAGCGCCCTCGGCAACGCCCCCGGGGCGAAGGCCCGGGGGCTCGGCCGACGCACTCGGCAGCGAGGTCGGCGCGCCCCGCGCCTTCCCGGCCCGCCCGCGCGTCGCAGGCGGCGAGCGCGCCCGCGCCCCCTCCGGGGGCGCCGAGCGCCACGCTCGGGCGGGCGCGCGCGCGGCGCGCCGCGGCCGCTAGCGCTCGCGGAAGACGATCCGCCCCTTCGTGAGGTCGTAGGGCGACAGCTCGACGAGCACCTTGTCGCCCGGCAGGATGCGGATGAAGAACTTGCGCATCTTCCCGGAGACGCGCGCGAGGACCTCGTGGCCGTTCTCGAGCTCGACGCGGAACGTCGCGTTCGGGAGCGCCTCGCGCACGACGGCCTCGAGGGTGATCGGCTCTTCCTTCGCCAAACCGCCTGCTCCCGGGCGCCATCGCCCCACCCGCCCGCGCGGGAGCCCGGGAGTCTAACCGCGGCGCAGGGGCGCGCAACCGCGGGGCGACCCGGGGCTACCGGTCACCCGGGGCCTCGCGCCGGCGCGCCTCGACCTCGGCCAGGGCCCGCCGGACGCGCCCAGCATCTGGCCCGTCGGCGGCGCGCCCGTCGCCCCCGAGCGCCTCGAGCGCGCGCGCCAGGTCCTCGGCCGCCTCCGACCATCGGCCCTGGAAGGCCGCCGCGAGCCCGCGGGCCTCGAGGCAGCGGGCGTTGCCGGGCTCGACCCGCAGCCCCTCGTCGGCGTCCCGCCAGGCCGGCTGGTGCAGCCCGACCTCGACGAGGAGGAGCGCGCGCCGGCCGCGCACGTCGGCCCAGCCCGGCATGAGCTCGATCGCCCGCCCGTAGTCGGCGAGCGCCGCGTTCACGTCGCCGAGCTGCTGGTGCGCCATGCCGCGGAGCGTGCGGAACTGGCCCTGCTCGGCCCCGAGCCCGAGCAGGCGGTCGACGTCCTCCACGGCGCCGCGCGCGTCGCCGCGCTGGAGGCGGATGTACGCCCGCCAGGAGAGCGCCCCGCGCTCGACCGGGTCGAGGGCGAGCGCGCGGTCGAGGTCCGCCAGCGCGTCGTCGAGCGCCCCCTGCTTCGCGCGGAAGATCCCCCGCTCGGCCCAGGGGACGGCGGAGCGCGGGTCGAGCGCCACCGCGCGCTCGTGGTCCTCGGCGGCGTCGGCGAGCTGCCCGAGCTCGGCCCGGGCCGCGGCGCGGATCGACCAGGCGTCCCCGCGCCGCGGGTCGAGCTCGATCGCCCGCGTCGCGTCGGCGATCGCCTCCACGGCGTCCTTGCGCAGCCGCTTGAGCCGCGCGCGGCGGGTCCAGGCGCCCGCGTCGCGCGCGTCGAGCGCGAGCGCGCGGTCGAAGTCGGCCAGCGCGTCGTCGTGCCGCCCGAGCTCCTCGAGGAGCGCGCCGCGCGCGAGGAACAGCCCGGCCTCCGTCCCGTCGAGCGCCACGGCGCGGTTCAGGTCGTCGTGGGCCCCGGCCAGGTCGCCCTGGGCCTGGCGGACGCGCGCGCGCACGACGAGCGCGTCGGGGAGCGACGGCGCGAGCTCGAGCGCGCGCGTCGCGTCGGCGGCCGCCCCCTGGAGGTCGTCGCGCCGGCGGTGCCGGACGCCCGCGCGCGCGAGCCAGGTCCTGGCGTCGTGGGGGTCGAGCTCGAGCGCGCGCGCGCAGTCGGCGAGCGCCCCCTCGAGGTCGCCCAGGCGCGAGCGCGCCCGCGCCCGCAGGCGCCAGCCCTGCGCCTCCTCGGGCTCGAGCGCGACGAGCCGGTCGAGGTCGCGGACGGCGTCCTCCCAGCGGTCGAGGTCGAGGAGGACCCCGGCGCGCGTGGCGAGCGTGAGGGGGTCGTCGGGGCCGAGCGCGTGCGCCCGGTCGAGGTCCTCGAGCGCGCCCGGCGGGTCGTCGAACAGGGCCTTGAGGTCGGCCCGGTCGCGCAGCGCCTCGGCCGTCGTCGCCTCGAAGTCGAGCCTCACGTTGCGCGCGCGGAGCTCCGCGAGCGCGCGCCGGGCGAAGCGCGACGCCCCGCCGAAGTGGTCGCAGGCGCGGAGGAGGAGTCCGCGGGCCCGCGGGAGGTCGAGCCGCGCGAGCGCCTCGCCGGCGACGGCCGCCCGCTCGTCGTCGTCGTCGGCGAGGGCGTAGCGCCCGAGCGCCTCCACGCCCTCCTCGAGCCCGAGCCGCCCGAGCGCCTCGCACGCGAAGCCCGCCGCCGCGAGCCGGCCCTCCCCCACGTGGTCGCGCTGGCGGCGCGCGATCCAGGCCTCGACCCCGCGGTGCGCGCCCGCGTGCGGGCTGCCGTCGCGGCGGAGCCGCTCCTGGAGCCGCCCGCGCGCGGCGCGCAGCGCGGCCCGGTGGGGGACGGCGAGCCGCTCCCCGGGCGCGGCCGCGCGCAGCGCGTCCACGGCCGCGGGGAGGTCGGCCAGGCGCCCCTGCTCGGCGCGCTCCGCATCGTCGCGCGGCGCGG